>JAWWBS010000020.1 GCA_033720895.1 Gammaproteobacteria bacterium | reverse complement strand
TGCCGAACGCATCGACAGGCCCGTGATCTTCTTCCAGGGACTTGATGATCGAATCGTGCTGCCGCAACAGTCACGGCAAATGGCGGCCGCGCTCCGCGACCAGGGCATCCCGCACGCGCTGGTCGAATTCGAGGGCGAGGGCCATGGCTTCCGCAGTGCCGACACCATCATCACGGCACTCGAAAGCGAGCATGCCTTCTACCGGCGCATTCTCGAGCTGGACTGCGAGCTGCCGATGCGCAAACTCGACATCCACTGTCTCGACGAATCACGGGGCTGATTCTTGCGCGGGCCGACACTCCTCCTGTTCCTGTTCGTCACCGCCGGACTGCCGATGCCGGCGCAGGCGGAACAGCAGATCGACGTGGAGATACTGGTTCCCGATGAAACGCTGCGCGGCAATATCGCGGCATTCCTCAGCATCTACCAGTACCGTGACCGGGATGACCTGAGCGCACCGGCCGTTCGTCGCCTGCACGAGAAGGCGCCACAGGAGATTCGTCGCGCCCTGCAACCTTATGGCTACTACTCGCCGGACATCACCTCGCGCCTGCAACACACGGCTGGCGGCTGGCATGCCAGCTACCAGGTGGCGCCCGGTCCGGCCGTCATCATCAATCACTATTCACTGAGCATCGCGCCAGGCATTCCGCCCGATGCAGTCACCGAACAAGGTCGCTCGAATGCAATTCGCGAACTGCGCAGCCTGCTGCTGCCAATGCCGTTCCGCCAGGGCCAGCGTCTCGAACACGCGCGCTACAGCAGCTACAAGGATCGTGTTCTGAAAACCGCGCTGTCGCTCGGCTTTCTCGATGCACGGTTCGAAACGGCCAGGCTGGAAGTCGACACCGATCGATTGCAGGCGGACATCCGGTTGCGACTGGCGCTCGGACCACGCTATCGGTTCGGAGAGGTCACCATCGAGCAGGACATCCTGAACGACGATTTCATGCAACGCTTCGTGGAATTCGAACAGGGCGAACCATTCGATTACGACAAACTGCTGAATCTCCAGTACAGCCTTATCGACAGCAACTACTTCAGCAATGTCAGCGTGGAACCGCACCGCGAGCAGGCCGTCGAACATATCGTGCCCATCACGATACGGGCGACAGCCAACGAACGGACCCGCTACCGCGTCGGCTTCGGTTACGGCACCGATACCGGCGGACGGGTGACCTTCGGCATGCAGCGCCGCTACGTCAATCGGCGCGGCCACTGGCTCGATGCCGAAGCGCAGTTTGCCGAAGTTCGCAACACCGCCACCGTCGCCTACAACATTCCCCTGGGCCGGCCTGGCAGCGAGTACTTTCGCATTGCAGCCAAGTCGCAGTTCGAAGAGCTTGCCGACACCGAATCCCGCATCAACGAGCTGAGTCTCAGCCGCGTGCGCTCGCTGGGACGCTGGCAACAGACGCTCTATACCGTGCTGCGCAAGGAGGACAGTTTCCTGCCGGAAGGCGAGTTCGAGAGCAAGACCGTCGTGCCTGGTGCCTCCTGGCTGACCAATCGAATGAACAATCCGCTCTACCCGACCGAGGGATACAAGCTGTACGGCGACATCCATGGCTCGCATCCGGCACTGGGCTCGGACGAGACCTACCTGCAGGTCAGGGTGCAGGGCCGTCGCGCCTGGCCAGTCAGCGAACGCCTGCGTTTCTTCAGTCGTCTCGACATCGGTTACACGGCCATCGACGAGGAAGAGGAATTGCCAGTGTCCGAACGCTTCTTCGCCGGTGGTGACCAGTCGGTGCGCGGCTTCGATTACAACCGTCTGGCGCCGGTGGATGCCGAGGGCAATATCGTCGGCGGCAAGTACTTGCTGGTCGGCAGCGTCCAGCTGGATTACCGCATTACCCAGAACTGGGGCGTCAGCACGTTCTACGATGCGGGCAACGCCATGGAGAGCCTGGACGAGGAGCTGGAAGCTGCCTACGGCATAGGAGCAATCTGGTTCTCGCCGGTCGGTCCGGTGCGCCTCAGCGTGGCGCGCCCGGTCAATGAGGACCGGGTGCCGAAGTCCGGCTACGAAATTCATTTCAACTTCGGGCCGGACCTGTGAAGCGCCTGCTGAAATATCTCCTCGGCCTGCTGCTCGTGCTGCTGCTCGGGTTCACGATCCTGCTCAATCTCAGTGCGCCCCTGCAATGGCTGGCGCGGCAATTGCCGGCCTGGACCGGCAATGCGGTAACGGTGGCGTCGGCGGCCGGCTCGCTGGCCAGCGTGATCACCCTGCACGATGTCCGTATCCGGCTGGGTGACGACCACATCGACATCGCCACGATCGAAGTGGAAGCAGAACCGCATCGATTGTTGCTCGGCGAAATACTGCTGCCGCGCGTCCGCCTGATCGATGCCAGCTACCACCTGGCCGCCAGGCAGGATGAGGTCGACCGCGAAGCCACCATCGACATCGCCGGCTTGCTGCAGAAACTCGCGCTGCCCGTGACCCTGAACATGCCGTGGGTCAGGATCGACGATGTTCTGCTTTGCCAGCAGGCGCAGTGTGAACGCCAGATAGAGAACATGAAATTCGGGCTGCTCTGGGATGACGGCCGCATCGCGTTCAGCGATATCGATGGTGCGGGCGAAGCGGCTGCCGCGCGTGGCAGCGCAGCCATCGGACTGGCCGCACCCTTCCCGGTCGACATCGAACTGGCGCTGGCCTCCACCTGGCGCCAGCCGGGATTGCAGGCAGAGCTGGCTGCAAGGGGCGCACTGGCAGCACTGCAGGTGGAGTTGCAGTTGTCATCGCAGGGCGACACTGGCACGAGCATCCACGTCGACGGCGAGCTGGCAAGGCTGCTCGACCAGCCGCAGGTGGATGCCGGCATCGACATCCGGCAACTGGACAGCAAGACGATCACGAACTGGACGGGTATCGAATTGCCGGAGGCGCGCCTCGCTGCTGCAGGTCGCCTGTCCTACCGGCAGCAAGCGCTGGCATTTCGTGGCGACGTCGATGCCGCGCTGTCACCGCTGGACCGGATACAGGGCAGGCTCGCACTCGATTGGCAGGATGGAATGCTCACCCTGGCTTCCGATCAACTCGAGGTCCTGCCGGTCAGCAGCAAGCTCTCCATCGAGGCCAGCGTGGACATTGGAAAGACAGCAGGGGGGCTGCACTGGCAGGCAACGGTTCGCGCCACAGACATGCTCTGGCCGGGGCTCGAGCCACTGGCGCTGCGCAATATCGAGGCGCAGCTCGAGGGCGACAGCAAGTCACTTGAGACGACAGCGAGTTTCGATGCCTTTGACGGCGGTGGCCAGCGCGCCACGCTGCAAGGCGGACTGCTGTTCGACACGCTGGCCTTCGATGCCGACATCGACGCCGGCGAACTGCATCGCGACGAACTGCAGCTGGGCGATCTCGTACTGAATGCCAAGGGCACGCCTGACAACTACCAGCTATCGGCCAGGGGCAAGGCCAGCCATGCCGACTTGCCGACACCGGCACGGTTCGAACTGTCGGGACGAGGCGACAGGGAATCCGTCCGCGTGAACGTCGACCAGCTGCTGGCCATGCAGGGCAGCACCCGCGGCAGCCTGCAACTGGACTGGCGGAAGGCGTTGCGACTTGAAGGCCAGCTCAAGTCACGGCAACTGCGATTGGAGTCGCTGTTCGCACACGGCGAGCCGCGACTGACCGGCAGCATCGACCTGGAGAGCCGGTTTCAGGTCGATACCGGCGGGCGCGGGCGAATCGCGCTGCAGGACATCCGGCTGTCGGGCAGCATCAACGGCAGCCCGCTGTCCGGCAATGGCGACCTGGCACTGGAGCAGGACGTGCTCGCGGTGAAGGCCTTTGCACTGCAACTCGGCGAAGCAGAATTGCAGCTGAAGGGTGATACGCAACATGTCCTCTTCGAGCTGGACATTCCCGAGCTTGCCAGGCTCGACAACCGGGCGGCCGGCCAGCTGGCGGCCACGGGCCGGATCGGCAAGCGGCTGAACCAGCCGACACTGCAGCTGGCTGCCAACGCGACGGCAGTCCGCTGGCAGGACTGGCGACTGGCTGCCGCCAACATCGAGCTCGACCTTCCCGCTGGCTTTGACGCAGACGCAACCCAGCATATCCGGCTCGACGACCTGCGCGACGGCACGATGCCGTCCATCGACCTGGCGATCGACGTCCGGGGCAGCCGCGCGCGCCATGACATCGACGTCGGCCTGACCACTGTCGATGGCAAGGTGCAGGCCATGCTGCAGGGCGGATTGCGGGAAGACATCGCGCCATGGGACGACAATGCGGCCAGCTGGCAAGGCAAGCTGCAGTCCTTGCGTGCGACAGTTTCGGGCACCGATGACGACTGGCAGCTCGAGGCACCGGCGAACATCACGCTCGCGCCACCCGCCGGCGAGCTGGCCGGTTTCTGCCTTGAGCGCGCGGACAGCCGGATCTGCACGCAAGGCATCCAGGTCGATCGCGAGTTGCTCAGCCTGGGATTCGATATCGAACGACTCGCACTGGCCGACTTGGCGGCGTTCATGCCGACTGGCTTCCGCGCCAGTGGCAAAGTCACCGGTCACCTTGACTATCGCCAGGTCGGCGATCGTCGCAGCGGCGGGTTGAGCCTGCGTGTCGGCGCGGGCCGTTTCGCAGACGAGCGACTGGCCCGCCCGACAGACGGCAACGACAGCGACGCAGGCATGCCGGCCAGCGACGACGACGGCATGCTGGTGGAATGGCAAGGCGCGACGCTTGACGCCAGTCTCCGGGACCGCGTGTTCCGGCTGACTGGCGAAGCCCGGCTGGATGCCGACAGCCAGGCCGATGCCGAACTGCGAATCGACCTGCCTGCAAATGGCAGGAGCGAGCGAGCGCGACTGACCGGCAAGGCCAGCCTTGCGCTGCGTGACCTGTCCCTGTTGCCCGCGTTCTTCCCGGACGTGCGTGCAGTCGAAGGCCTGCTCGAATCCGAGCTGGCGATCAGCGGCACCCTGGGTCAACCACGACTGAATGGCCGACTCAGCTTTGTCGACGGACATGCCGAACTGACCCCGCTGGGAACTCGCTGGGATGACATCAACATCCGGCTGGACGTCAACGACAGTGCATTGCAGGGCAAGGGCAGCCTGCGCAGTGGCGATGGCGAGCTGCGATTCGCCATCGATGGACAGGATTTCCTGGAGCAGGCAAGCGCCACGCTGGCCGTGGAAGGCGAGAATTTCCTGGCCGTGAACTCACCGGAGGTCGAGCTGATCATCAGTCCGCGCATGGACCTGGCGCTGGCAGACCGCCATGTCGATATCCTCGGAACGATCGATGTTGTCAGCGCCCGCCTGCAACCAAGAGACTTTTCGTCCGGTACTTCGGTGTCGGATGACCAGGTCATCGTGAATCGCGATGACGCTGACGGCAGCGGTCGCTACACGTACAACGCCGAGGTGAAGACCCGACTGGGCAATGACACGCGCTTTTCGGGCTACGGGCTCGACACGCGCCTGACCGGCGAGCTGACAGTGCAGGCGGCGACCGACCAGCCGGCGACAGCAAGCGGGACCATCGACATGGCAGCCGGCAAGTACCGGATCTACGGGCAGACACTGGATGTCCAGCGCGGCCGACTGGTGTACACCGGCCAGCCGATCAGCGAGCCCGGGCTGGACGTGCGCGCCGTTCGCCAGGTCAACCCGAACCAGCTGGTCGGCATGAACCTGCGTGGCACGGCCAGTGCCCCGAAACTCGATTTCTTTGCCGAACCGGCCCTGCCGCAGACCGAGATCCTTTCCTACCTGGTGTCGGGAAGCTCGGTTGGTGAAAACCAGGCAGCCGGAGGCAACGTGGATTCGGCGAGTGTCGCGCTCGGTCTTGGCGCCGGCCAGGTGCTGGCCGATGCCGGCGACAAGGTGGGTATCGACGAAGTGCGTTTCTCGGAGGTGAGCGATCGCGAGCAGGCTGCGCTGATTCTCGGCAAGTACCTTTCGCCGGACCTCTATGTCGGCTACGGCATCGGCCTGTTCGATGCGGTAAATTCCTTCCGCATCAACTATCGCCTGTCGAGCAAGTGGACGCTGGAAGCCATCTCCGGCATCAAGTCGAGCACCGACCTCATCTACACCATCGAACGCTGACGCCGTTCAACTGCGGAGGAGCTTCTGCAGCCACTGGCTGATATCGGCAATCTCTTCCATGCAGACCGAGTGCGGCATGGCATAGCTGTGCCACTCCACGTCGATGCCCTGCTCCACCAGCCAGTCACGGCTGTTCTCGCCGAGGGCCAGCGGCACGACAGGATCCTGTTCGCCGTGGGCAACGAAAAACGGGGTTGCCGCATTCACCGGCCGTGCCGGCAGCTCTGCACGCAAATCGTCCAGCATGAAGGTCGACAGGCCCATGATCCCGGCCAGTTTCTGCTCCAGCCGCAGACCGAGATCCAGCGCGATGGCGCCGCCCTGCGAAAAGCCGGCCAGCACGATGCGCTCGCTCGGAACACCCCGCTCGATTTCCCGCTCGATCAGTTGCGTGATGGCGGCACGCGTCTCGGTAAAGCCCTCGTGATCCACCGCGGCATTGCGATCCAGGTCCGCGATATCGAACCAGGCCGGCATGACGTACCCGTTGTTCAAGGTGATCGGCCGTGCGGGAGCATGCGGAAACACGAAACGCACCCGCAGATCTGACGGCAGGCGCAGCTCCGGCACGATGGGTTCGAAGTCATGGCCGTCGGCGCCGAGGCCGTGCAACCACACGATGCTGTGCGTGGCGTCCGCGGGGCCGATCTGCACGCTATCCAGGAAATCCGACATGTCCTGCCTCCAGCTTGGGTCGGGGGAGTGTAGCAAATGCGCCCGGGAATGAGCCCGGGGCGGAGGCTATGGTATCTTGCCGCTGTCACTCTCACCGCCCGCCGGAGACATCATGTTCGACTGGATTGCCGACCCCAACATCTGGGCTGCACTGATCACCCTGACCGCGCTCGAGATCGTGCTGGGCATCGACAACATCATTTTCATTTCCATCATCGCCGGCAAGCTGCCGCCCGAGCAGCAACCCAAAGCGCGGCAGCTCGGCCTGGCCGGGGCCGTTGTGACCCGCCTTGCGCTGCTGGGCTCGGTGTTCTGGCTGGCCAGGCTGACCGATCCGCTGTTCACGCTGTTCGGCGAAGGTTTCTCGATACGTGATCTCGTGCTGATTGGCGGCGGCCTGTTCCTGATTGCGAAGAGCACGTTCGAGATCCACGGCAGCCTGGAAGTCGAGGACCATGATTCCCCGACCATCCCGAGGACCATTTCCATGTCGGCGGTGATCACGCAGATCATGATTCTCGATGTGGTGTTCTCGCTGGATTCGGTCATTACCGCCATCGGCATGGCCGACACCCTGTGGGTCATGGCAACCGCCATCATCATTGCAGTCGGCGTGATGCTCGCCTTCGCCGGCATCATCAGCGACTTCGTGCACGAGCACCCGACGATCAAGATGCTGGCGCTGTCCTTCCTGGTGCTGATCGGCACGGCGCTGGTGGCTGAAGGTCTCGATTTCCACATTCCGAAGGGCTACATCTACTTCGCCATGGCGTTCTCCTTCTTTGTCGAGATGCTCAACCTGCGCATTCGCAAGCAACGGCTGGCTGCTCGCAAGACGAAGGGCTGAAGCAGATTGGCGCTTGCTGAACTCAAGGCGATACCGGAAATCCACAGCCGCAGGCTCCGTCTCGAAGGCCTGCGCCCCGAGCATGCGGCCCCACTGCACGCCGGCGTTTTCAGCAGGGAAAAGGTGATGCACTACACCACCTTGATGCCATTTGAATCGCTCGAACACACAGCCGAGTTCATCGACGAACAGTTGCGTGGCTTCAGGGAGCGACGGTCGGTGCACTGGCTGGCCAGCGAGAAGAACGGGGATGACCTGGTCGGCATCGTCAGCCTGCATGACATCAACCTGCGGCATGAGCGTGCCGAACTGGGCTACGTGCTGACCGAATCGGCGTGGGGCAAGGGGCATGCCAGCGAAATCGTCGCAAGCTTGCTGCGCTTCGGATTTCATACGCTCGGCCTGGCCCGCATCGAGGCAGAAGTTGCCTGGGGCAACGAGGCGTCGATTCGCGTCCTGGAAAAGAATGGCTTGCGCAAGGAAGGTGTCCGGCAGGCCCGCTACCGGAAGGGCGACACCTTCCGTGACGCCACCGTGTTCGGCATGCTCGCGCCACGCCTGCGTTGATCGGTGCCGCCGTTGCGCGCGATTATGGAAAATCGGTGAAATGGCCGGCCTGTCACACGCTCGCGGCTTGCATGCCCGGCGCCGGCACCGCTTAATGTCATTTCGACGCAGCCAACCGCAGGACCCGCAATGCGCATCGGCATTACTGCCAAGCTTTTCCTGGCCATCCTGACCGTCAATGTCATTCTCATTGGCGGCCTGACCTATTCCGCGCGGCAGGGTCTCGAATCCGGTTTCCTGAATTACGTCAACAAGGTCGAGGCCAAGCGACTGGAGCCACTGGTCGGTTCGCTGGCCCGTTCCTACGAGCGCTACGGCGGCTGGGGATTCCTGCGCCGTGATTACCTCGAATGGTCGCGGCTGTTGCGCAACTTCGAAACCAGCCAGATTTCGACCCTGCCATTCAATCTCTGGGTCGGTGGTGACGCGCCGGATTACGAAGCGCGCCTGACACTGCTCGACGAGCGGAAGCGCCGCATACTCGGCAAGGCCGACCCGGCCGACGACGCCACGGTCTATCCGATCCGGCGCTTCGACGATGTCGTCGGTTACCTCGTGATCTCGCCCTCGCAGCAACTGACCGACGTGGTCGACCGCGAGTTCCAGCAACGGCAGGCGCGTGCCCTGCCCGTACAGGCCGGCACGGCGCTGGTGATTGCCGCCATTGCCGCCTTGCTGCTGGCTCGCCTGTTCCTCGCACCCGTAAAGCGGCTTGGTCGCGCCACCCACCAACTGACCCGCGGCAACTTCAAATCGCGGGTCGACATTCGACGGAGTGACGAGTTCGGCCAGCTGGCGAAGGATTTCAATTCACTCGCCGCCACGCTGGAGCAGAACGAACGCCTGCGGCGCGAACTGACCGCCGACATTGCTCACGAGCTGCGCACACCGCTGGCGGTGTTGCGCGCCGAACTGGACGCCGTCATGGATGGCGTGCGGGAAATGAACGAGGAAACGCTGGCGTCATTGCAGAACGAGGTCAGTCGCCTTTCGACGCTGATCACCGATCTCAACTCGCTGGCGCTGTCGGATGCGGGCGCCTTGAGTTACCGCCGTCGTGACTGCAACCTGGTGACGCTGGTGGATGCCGCCATCGAGAGCGTTGCCGGGCGCATGGAGGATGCGGGAATCCGCATCGAGTTCGAACACGAGGACGCCATTGCCACCGCCTCGCTGGATCCGGAGCGCTTCGACCAGTTGCTGACCAACCTGTTCGTCAATTCCCTGCGCTACACGGACGCACCCGGCCTGGTACGTGTCAGCCTGGGAAAATCGGATGACGAATGGCTGTTGAATATCGATGACTCCGAGCCCGGGGTCGACGAAACCGCCATGGAGCGCCTGTTCGACCGACTCTACCGCGCCGAAGGCTCGCGCAATCGCGCTTCCGGTGGCAGCGGGCTCGGGCTCGCCATCGTGCGCAAGATCGTCGAGGCCCACGAAGGCAGCATCGTCGCGAGCCACTCGCCGCTGGGCGGGCTGTGCATGCAAATTCGATTGCCACGGGCCGATCGGCCCGGCACCACCGGTTTCAACACCGACTGACCGGCGGTCGCAGCAACCCCATACCGCTGAATGAAGAGGAAACGGACATGAGCGAAGCAAAAGACATCCTGATCGTGGAGGACGAAGAGAAGCTGGCGAAGCTGCTGGCCGATTACCTCAAGGCTGCGGGTTACGA
Source organism: Gammaproteobacteria bacterium (assembly GCA_033720895.1). Lineage (NCBI taxonomy): Bacteria > Pseudomonadati > Pseudomonadota > Gammaproteobacteria > Gammaproteobacteria bacterium. The sequence continues at coordinate 18,619 of JAWWBS010000020.1, read as the reverse complement.
ACCGCGGATCATCGATCGCGGTGACACCGTGGTGGACAGCGTGCGCGAGAATCCACCGGCCGCCATGCTGCTCGACCTCATGCTGCCGGGCGGCGACGGCATGGAGATCTGCCGCGAGATCCGCCAGTTCTCGCAGCTGCCGATCCTGATGGTCACGGCGCGCGTCGAGGAAATCGATCGCCTGCTCGGCCTGGAACTCGGCGCCGACGACTACATCTGCAAGCCCTATTCACCGCGCGAAGTGGTCGCCCGCCTGAAGGCCGTGCTGCGACGCATCGAACGCGGCGGCGACACCTCCAACCTGCCGATCACGGTTGATCGCGATTCCTACACCGCGCGGTGCAACGACAAGGAGCTGGAACTGACACCGGTCGAGTTCCGCCTCCTGGCGACCCTGGTCGAAAGCCCGGGGCGCGTGTTCTCGCGCGACAAGTTGCTTGACCACATCTATGAAGACCATCGGGTCGTGGCCGATCGCACCGTGGACTCGCATGTCAAGAACCTGCGCCGCAAGCTGGTCGATGCCGGCATGGGCGAGGACATCATTCGTTCCATTTACGGCGTCGGTTACAAGCTCGACATCTGATCCGGCCGCCACGGCGAGCTTCATGGTTTCTCCACCCCGGCACTGCAATTGGGCCGTGCCGGCAGCCTATGCTCAGCGCAGGTTTTCGAAACAACGGGAGAAGACCATGAACAAGCAAACCCTGATCCTCGTGGCGCTGGCCACCGCATTCAGCGTTACCGCCTCGGCCGATCCCGGCAAGGGCCCGCATGACGGCAAGGCCGAGAACATGCGCCCGGACGGGAAGCCGCACCCCCTGCTCCGGCAGGTCGATGCCAACAAGGACGGCGAAATCAGCAAGACCGAAGTCGATGCCGTGCAAGCCCGCCGCTTTGCCGCCATCGATACCGATGGCAATGGCGAGGTCAGCCGCGAGGATATCCTGGCGCAGGCCCGCGAGCGCGCCGAGGAGCGACTGCAGCGCATGGCCGACATGCAGATCGACCGTCTCGACGAGAACGGTGATGGCGTCGTGAGCCAGGAGGAATTCAATGCACGCTCCGACCAGGGCTTTGCCCGTCGCGACGCCAATAATGACGGTGTCCTGACGCGCGGCGAGCTGCGCCCGGACGGCCCGCGCGGCCCCCGCAACGAGCGGCAGCAGCGCCGCGGACCGCGGGAAAGTGGCGAGGAAAACGACTCCTGACGCCGGACCCGGCAAGACCTGACAACCCGCCCGGAGCACTGATCCTGGCGGGTTTTTCATGCCCGCAACCCATCCAAGCTCACGTTTCCCTGCACAGTTTCCGGACAATTCCTGCGCCCTGCGCAGGGATACTGCAATCGTACCTCCTGCGAAGGGCGCCCGGGCCAAGCGGATTAGGGCCGCTACCCGGGCCACGCCATCGCCACAGGACACGAGATTTTCATGTAGATCCCCTGCCCTCCAAGCTCCTGGAGGATTAGCCCGCCCAACCGGCGGGCTTTCTTTTTTCCGGCACGACGCAGCCCTTGGCGAACGACAGCAGCCAGTGGCAAGATGCGCCGATGCCGATACCCCTGATACTTTCCTGGAGCGGTGGCAAGGACGCCGCGATGACCCTGCATGCACTGCAGCAGGATCCGCGCTATGAGGTCGTGGCGCTGCTGACCACCCTGAACCGCGATTACCGCCGCATTGTCATGCATGGCGTGCGGGAGGACGTGCTGGATGCACAGGCAGCGGCACTGGGCCTGCCATTGGACAAGCTGTGGCTGCCGGTCGCACCCGACAACAGCGCCTACGAAGCCGTCATGCGTGAGGCCATGCTGCGCTGGCAGGCGAAAGGCGTGCATCACGTCGCGTTCGGTGACCTGTTTCTCGAGGACGTTCGCGACTACCGGATTGCACAACTGGCCAGGGTCGGCATGGAGGGCGTGTTCCCGCTGTTCGGCAGTGACACCCGGCAACTGGCCCGACATTTGATTCGCGAGGGATTCAAGGCGAAGCTTTCTTGCGTGGACGGAAGCCAGCTGCCGGCGCATTTCGCCGGCCGTGATTTCGATTCAGCCCTGCTGGCGGACCTGCCGGCCGGTGTCGACCCTTGCGGGGAAAATGGCGAGTTCCACAGCTGCATCGAAGCCGGGCCGATCTTTCGGCAACCGCTGCGGGTTCGCCGCGGCGAGAGCGTGACGCGGGACAGCCGTTTCCATTACGTCGACCTGCTGCTGGACGACTGAGCTCACTGCCAGCGTTGCACGGCAGCGCGCGCAGGCGCATTCGCAGGCCTTGCCAGCAAGCCATCCTCGGTAATCAGAATCTGGTAACGCGCGCCATCTGCCATCGGCATGTAGGCGGCGCTGCCATAGACGGTGTCGATGAACGGCAGGTAAGGGCCGCTGCGTTCTGCCCACTTCGCAACGTTGATGCCCTTTTCGATACCACCCAGACCATAGATGGAGCGTGGCGCGGTCTGCTCGTCGCCCGGACTGGCATATCGCCCGGACAGGCGCTCGAGGCGGTACTGCGGATCCAGGCCCAGCATGGATCCCATGCCCGTCCATTTCAGGACACGGGCATCGACCTGGAACTGGTTGCCCAGCAAACCGTAGGCCTGGTCCTCGCCGCTGTCCCTTCGCAGCAGCGCCTGGTACTGGCGGGCGTCGATCTGCTGGAATTCGATGGTCGCCACCGGCTCTTCGTAGTTCAAGCGCGAGTAGGTGTGGAAGTTCAGGCCGACACCGCCAAGACCGACCGCCAGGCCGCCGAAGGCGACACCGACGGCACTGCGCAGCGGCCCGCGAAAGAAACGACCCTTGAAGAAATTGCGGATACCGGTGACCGCCAGGAACAGGCCGAGACCCAGCAACAGGCCGAGCACGAGCAGCCAGACAGGGCCAAGCCCGATGACATCACTGGTGGCAGGTAGCTGGTTCATGGTGTTCCTCCGCACGGTGGGGTTGCTGCATGGCCTGCTTTATACTGCCGCAAATCCTTTTCTCTTGCAGGTACCTGTCATGCGAACCACTGCACGCTTCCTGTCCTTGCCCGTCTTCCTGCTGCTCGCAGTGCTTGCCAGTGCCTGCGGCCAGAAGGGCGACCTGTATTTCCCGGATGAGGCAGACAAGGCCACCTCGACGTCGAGTGCAGCCGGCGGCGACAAAGCGGTGACCGAGAGCGGCGAAGCGGAGGGCGAGGAATAATGTCCAGGCAACCGCTCGTGCTGGTCGACGGCTCGTCCTACCTGTATCGCGCCTTCCATGCCTTGCCACCACTGACCACCTCGAAGGGCGAGCCCACGGGCGCACTGTATGGCGTGGCCAACATGCTCAGGCGCATGCCGAAGGAATTCGGCAGCGACAACATTGCGGTGGTATTCGACGCCAAGGGCAAGACTTTCCGCGACGAAATGTTCGAGGAGTACAAGGCCAATCGTCCGCCCATGCCGGACGAGCTGCGCTCGCAGGTGGAGCCACTGCATGAACTGGTTGCAGCGCTGGGCTTTCCCATCCTGCAGGTCAAGGGTGTCGAAGCCGATGACGTGATCGGCACGCTCGCCATCGCGGCCGCGGAGAAGGGCCAGGAAGTCATTGTCTCCACCGGTGACAAGGACATGGCACAGCTGGTCAAGCCGCACATCACGCTGATCAACACCATGACCAACAAGCGCATGGATCGCGACGGTGTGAAGGAAAAATTCGATGTCTGGCCGGAGCAGATCATCGATTACCTCGCGCTGGTCGGTGACAGCTCGGACAACATTCCCGGCGTGCCGAAAGTCGGACCGAAGACAGCGGCCAAGTGGCTGGCCGAATACGAATCGGTCGACAAGCTGCTCGAGCATGCCGACGACATCAAGGGCAAGGTCGGCGAGAGTCTTCGCGAGAACATCGAGCAACTGAAACTCTCGCGCGAGCTGGCAACGATTCGTTGTGATGTCGCGCTGGAGGAGTCACCCGAGCAACTGAAGATGCAGGCACCGGACGTCGACACGCTGCGCGACATGTATGCGCGTTTCGAGTTCCGCACCTGGGCTGAACAGCTTGACCAGGGAGGGACCGACGGTGGCGAGGCTTCCGGTTCCGGGGCAGCCGAGCCGGCCGTTGCCGACAGGTTGGAAGGTGATTACGAGACCGTTCTCGACCGGAAGGCCTTCGATGCCTGGCTGAAGAAGCTGAAAAAGGCAAAGCTCATTGCCTTCGATACCGAAACAACGTCCCTGCAGTACATGGAGGCCGAAATCGTCGGCGTGTCGTTTGCTGTCGAAGCCGGCAAGGCCGCCTACGTTCCCCTGGCGCATGACTATGCCGATGCGCCGGAGCAACTGGACCGCGACGAAATCCTGTCCGAGCTGAAGACGCTGCTGGAAGACCCGCAGGTGAAAAAGCTCGGCCATCACCTCAAGTACGACATGCACGTGCTGGCCAACCATGGCATCGAGCTGAAGGGCCTGGCCCACGACACCATGCTGGAATCCTACGTGCTCAATTCGACAGCCAGCCGCCACGACATGGACACGCTGGCACTGAAGCACCTCGATCACCAGAACATCAAGTACGAGGAAGTGGCCGGCAAGGGGAAAAAGCAGAAGCGCTTCGACGAAGTCAGCATCGACATCGCCGCGCCCTATGCCGCCGAGGATGCCGACATCACCCTCCGGCTGCATGAGCACCTGTGGCCGCAGCTGGAGAAGGACAAGACACTGCGCGAGCTGTACGAAGAACTGGAGATTCCGCTCGCCTCGGTGCTGGAACGCATGGAACATCGTGGCGTGCTGATCGACCGCCAGCAGCTTGCCGACCAGTCGCACGAGCTCGCGGAAAAGATGGCCGATCTCGAAAAGCGGGCATACGAAGAGGCTGGCAAGGAATTCAACCTGGGTTCGCCCAAGCAATTGCAGCAGATCCTGTTCGAGGAACAGGGCCTGCCGGTGATTCGCAAGACGCCAAAGGGCCAGCCGTCGACGGCCGAGGACGTCCTGCAGGAGCTGGCGCCCGACTACGCGCTGCCGTCCTTGATCATCGAGCATCGCGGCCTGTCGAAGCTTAAATCCACCTACACCGACAAGCTGCCGGAGATGATCAATGGCGAGACCGGGAGGGTGCATACCAGCTACCACCAGGCGGTGGCCGCAACCGGCCGGCTGTCATCCTCCGACCCGAACCTGCAGAACATCCCGATTCGCTCGGAGGAAGGCCGGCGCATTCGCCAGGCCTTTGTGGCGCCCGAGAAGCACCTGCTGCTGGCAGCGGATTACTCGCAGATCGAACTGCGGATCATGGCGCACCTCTCCGGCGACGAATCCCTGCTGGCAGCGTTTCGCGAAGATCGCGACATTCACCGCGCCACCGCGGCCGAGATTCTCGAAAAGCCGCTGGACGAGGTCAGCGACAACGAGCGCCGTTCCGCCAAGGCCGTCAATTTCGGCTTGATCTACGGCATGAGCGCGTTCGGCCTTGCCAAGCAGCTCGGTATCAGCCGCGGCGAAGCGCAGGAATACGTGGATCGCTATTTCGATCGTTACCCGGGCGTGCGCCGCTACATGGACGACACCCGCGAGTCGGCGAAGGACAAGGGCTATGTCGAAACGCTGTTCGGCCGCCGCCTGTACCTGCCGGACATCAACGCCCGCAACGCCCAGGTCCGGCAGTATGCCGAACGCACCGCCATCAATGCGCCCATGCAGGGCAGCGCCGCGGACATCATCAAGCGCGCCATGCTGACGGTGGAGGACTGGCTGGAAAACGCGGATCTCGATGCCCGCATGATCATGCAGGTGCATGACGAACTGGTTTTCGAAGTCGCGGACAGCGATCTTGATGCGCTGCAGCAAGGCGTGGTCGAGCGCATGGAGGCCGCGGCAACGCTGGAAGTGCCCCTGAGGGTGGACGCCGGGCACGGCAAGAACTGGGACGAAGCTCACTAGGCGGATGGCCCTGGCAAACGGCCAGGCTCGTGAAAATTTTTTTGTCCGAATGGGAACTAAATTCCGGCCAGCCGGGTCTTATCTATCGAGTGCTGCAACAGCGCTCGCCGCTCCTCCCCTGGAGCGACCCGGCTGATCCGGTCTCCCCAACCGATCAGCCAGCCCCTGCCCCGGACCGAGCCCCCTCGGCCCGGGGATTTTTTTGCTCAGTCGTCGGCGCCGGCCTCGCTGACACCGAACCAGGCATCAAGCTGCTCACGGGCGGTGTCCACACCCTGGCCGCTCTGCGCAGAGAACAGCTGCAAGGACAGGCCGGGCGCGGCCTTGCGGACTTTCGCCAAGGCCTGGTTGGCATGGTTGCGGGTCAGCTTGTCTGCCTTGGTCAGCAAGGCATGCACCGGAATGCCCGAGAACTCCGCCCAGTCGAGCATCTGCTCGTCAAACGGCTTCAGGGGGTGGCGAATGTCCATGATCAGGATGATCCCGGCCAGCGGTTCGCGCTCGCCCAGGTACCCCTCCATCAGACCTCGCCAGTGGGCCTGCACCTTGTCGGGCACCTTGGCAAAGCCATAACCCGGCAGGTCGACCAGGCGGCGGGTGTCATCGACCTGGAAGAAATTGATCAGCTGGGTGCGACCCGGCGTCTTCGAGGTCCGCGCCAGCCCGTTGACCCCGGTGATCTTGTTGATGGCACTGGATTTGCCGGCATTCGAGCGTCCGGCGAAAGCGATCTCCGGTCCGACCGGTGCCGGAAAGCCCTCGCGACCATTGGCCGAGGTCAGGAAGCGGGTATGACGGTAGTCCAGCATGCGTGCGAATCCAGTTGGCGGTCCGAATGACCGGGTTTCGACAGATTTCCCGCCATTTCCCGGGCGATACAGTGGACGCGGACACCGTTGCTTGGTGTAAAATTGCGCCTCTCGTGACGGCCGCAGTCTAGCATGCTGCCGGCCACCACCACCGAATCCAGCAGGAGTCTGACGTGATGAAGCAGCTGCTCGTACTTGCCACTTTGATGGGTGCCGCCCTGGGAATGAATGCCACTGCCGCGGATCTCACCGGTGGCGATGCCGAGGCCGGCCAGAACAAGGCTGCAGCCTGTGCTGCCTGCCATGGCGCCGATGGCAACAGTGTCAATCCCGAGTGGCCGAAGCTCGCCGGCCAGCATGCCGGCTACCTGGTTCTGCAGCTCGAGCACTTTGCTGCGCCGCAAGCCGAGAGCAAGCGCTTCAATGCCCTGATGTATGGCCAGGCCGTTGGCCTGTCCGAGCAGGACCGTGCCGACATCGCGGCCTACTACGCTGCCCAGCAGACCACGCCTGGCCAGGCTGACCCGAAGAAGGTCGAACTGGGCGAGCGCATCTATCGCGGCGGCATCGCCGAGAAAGACGTGCCGGCCTGCATTGCCTGCCATGGCCCGGCCGGCGAAGGCAACGCGGCCGCGAACTACCCGGCGGTGGCCGGCCAGCATGCGAAATACCTGCTCATGCAGCTGGAGGCGTATGCGCGGGGCCAGGAAGCCCTGACCGCTGGCCCGGACGAGCAGCCGGAGGGCGCGGTCCGCTCCACCGACCCGAACCAGATGATGCGCAACACGGCGGCTGGCCTCAGCAAGCGCGAAATGGAAGCCGTGGCTTCCTACATGCAGGGCCTGCAGCGCTGACATTCCACGAAAAGGCGGCTCCGGCCGCCTTTTTGCTCCCCGCACCGAATATGAAGAGTCCGCGCAGTTTTCATCCGGGCGGCCGAACTTCCGGTATAAAACATACTCAGAACATCAAGGTCGTCGGCAACGTTGCGTGGCCGGCAGGTACCTACCCTCAAGGAGTTGATTCAAGATGAAACGTGCATTGTTCGGAATTGTTGCCAGCCTGTTCATGGTTACTGGTGCGCAGGCAGCAGGTGTCGTTGCCGGCCAGAATTACCTTGTCCTGCCGAGCGAGCAGCCGACCTCCGCCGGCCCCGGCCAGATCGAGGTCATCGAATTTTTCTGGTACGGCTGCAACCACTGTTTCGCGGTCGAACCGCACGCCAAGCAGTGGCTGGAGAACAAGCCCAGCAACGTCAAGTTCGTGCGCATTCCGGCGGTCCTGAACCGCGGCTGGGATGTCAGCGCGCGGGCTTATTACACGGCCGAGGCACTGGGCGTGGTCGACCAGGTGCATGACGAGATCTTCAAGGCGATTCACGTCGACCGCCGCATGCGCGTGGCCGTGAACAAGGACCTGCTGGCCGAGCTGTTCGCAGAGCATGCCGGTGTCAGCGCCGAGGACTTCGACAATGCGTGGAATTCGTTCCCCGTTGCCTCCAAGCTGAAGCGCGCCGAACTGATGGGCAGGCGTTACCGCATCACCGGCGTACCGGCGATGATCATCAACGGCAAGTACGCCACCGACGCCACCAAGGCCGGCGGCTATGGCGCGATCTTCGACGTGATCGACCACCTCGTTCGCAAGGAAATGGCAGACAGCAAGTAAGCCTGCCAGCCAATCCATCGAAAAGGGCGCCGGCAAGGCGCCCTTTTTTCATGCCCGGCCCTTGCCACCGTGATTACCAGTAGGCCTGGATGGCCAGTTGCCAGTGCTCGGTCACAACGGCTGCCCGTCGCTGCTGCTGGTAGGCAGCCCGCAGCGCAAGGGCCTTGCCCGGTGTCCAGCCAAGCTCCAGCGACAGCAGGTCGCGACGCTGTGACAGGACGCCCTCCGACCACTGGCTTTCCAGGCGCAAGGTGCTCGCCAGTGACGGCGCCAGCTGCCATCGTCCTTGCAACAGCGGCCCGGCTCGCCAGGCGGTAGTGCCATCGACAAAGTCCCGACTGTAAAGAAGCTCACCTCCCAGCCCGGCATAGACGAAGCTGCCGGGCTTCCTTGCCGCCCAGCTCGCGCCGAGCGAACCGCCGATATCGAAGGCCAGCGGCGTGGCAGGATCCAGCAGGTAATCCCGATTGAAGCCGGCGTGCAACTCCCACGATTTCGGTGTGAACAGGCGGGTACGCGGCGAATAGGACTGGATATCGACGAGATCGAAGCGTTCCAGCTGCCAGTTGTCACCCGTCGGCGTTGCGTCCTCGTAGCGGCGGAAATCCAGTGCAAACATGGTGATCGCCGCGCCGGGCGTGTAGCCAGGACCTGGATCGAGCAAGTCATGGTACGCGGCTCGCAGGCGCAGCCCCTGGTAAGCGCCGGCTTCAAGCTCGCCGGCATAGGCCGTCCAGCGGGCAGCGGCATGGCCCGACTCGGGTGCCGTATCGGGGGCAACCAGGTCGCTGAATGCCTGGCCTGACGGCAGGTCGGCCCGGGCACGCAGGATCGCCAGTCCGGCGGGACCGGAGAGCTGCTGCGTACCGCCTTCGACGTTATGCCGGTACTGCAACCAGTCGTACGCCTGGTCGAGCACCTGGCGTGCGTCCACCTGTGGCTCCTCCGCGGCCATCGCCGGCAGCGCGGCAGGTGTCAGCCGGCCTGCGACAATGTCGCGGCTGGCAGCCAGCGCCGCCTCGCTCATGAGACCGGCCTGGTGCTCCAGGCGGGTGGCCAGCGAGGGGCGGAACACCGGCTCGCCCGCGATGCCGATTTCGCGAATGATCTGTTTTACCGTATCCGCGGGAATGACCTGGTAACGGTAATCCTCGAGCAGTTGCAGGTCGTCATTGGCCAGCTCCAGCAAGGACAGCAACTGGTAGGAACAGTTCTCGTCGAAGAAGTAGTAATCGAAGGTTGCGCTCTCGAGCTCCCAGAGATGCAGCATGATGCGCTCGAGCTCGACCGGTTCCAGTGCCAGCGGATATTCCCAGATGTCGCGATTCTCGATGTCGCCGTAATCCTTCACCTTGCGGTAATAAGGCATCACGCCAAAGGTGCCCGCATACATGCCGGTCAACCCCTTCACGGCAAACACCAGGCCGTTGCTGTCGACAGTCTGCGCGGCGAAGTTGACGGCATAGGAGGCCAGCGTCATCGACTGGCCCGGCGGATCGATGCGCAACAGGGTATGGCCATACATCGAGGCGGGATTGTTCAGGTAGGCCGCCGGGAAGATCAGCGACATCGATCCCGGGTTAATCTCGCCATACCATTCGGCAAAGGACGGACACTCGCTGAAGCTGCCGAAGTCCTCGCCAAGCTGTTGCGCCAGCCAGCGGGTACGTGCCGGGAACCGGCAACGGGCCATTTCGTCACTGGCCGGCAAGCGTCGCTCGGACCGCAATGCCGCCAGCATGGTGCGCAGTTCGGCCGCGGGATCATGGCGTCCATCGGCGGCGATGAAAAACCCTTCGTTGTCGGCAGCGCTTTCGGTGCCGAACCAGCCCTCCTGCCAGTGACCCAGCTTCCACCAGTAGTCGTGGGCGGCCAGGGTATCGATGGCAGGCTTGCGGGCTGCAGGCTCCCCGGCATGTACGAGCGGGGACAACGGGAGCCACAGCAACAACCCGCACAAAAAAATGCCCGGAGAAAGATTTCTCCGGGCAGTTCTGGAAGCAATGCTTCTCAAGTCGTGTAGATCTTCAACTTGTCGTCAGCAGCCAGTACGGCATTCAGGTTGGCAACCACTTCGCCGGCCGTGACATCACTCGACGTGTAGATACGATCGAAGTTTGCCTTGGCAGCAGCGTAGAAGTCAGCGCGATCTTCGCTGCGCACTTCCAGCATGTCAGCCACGGTAGCCAGTGCTTCACCTTCACCGCGCGACATGTCCATGGCCAGTCGCTCCATGTTTTCGCCGGTGAACATGCCGATCTTCTCCGAAGAGCTGATCGTGCCGTTCTGGTCGCAGCCCAGCGTGCCGGAGGAAATGCCGAAAGTCTGGTTGCCGGTAGAGCCGTTGGTGGTCACGGCAAGAACCTGCGGTCCGACACCGGACTTGCCATCAAAGATCATGGAACCCACACCGCAACCGGTGCTGTCTTCGGCCATTGCCGAGCCGGAGAAAAGCAGCGCGCTGGTCGCGGCAATCAATGCGATCTTTTTCATTATGTCGTCTCCCGATTTTTTGCGTTCATGGCAAAGTGATACGCCACAGCTAAAGTGTTAGCAGTTAAAGCCGTCAGTGTCCATGCCAATCGGCTGACTCCGGCAGCTCGGATTTCGCTTTGACCATAATGGTGCCGGAATCACTTCTGCATGCCACGGGTCAGGCGCTCGATGAGAGCGTCGTCATCAGGCAGCAAGTTCGATGCCGGCAGGCGGGCAAGCAGTTCCGCCCACCGGGGGTCCTGGGCATTCGCACGACGAAGGTAGGGCATTGCGTCGGCTTCACGATCGATGGACACCAGGGTGATGCCGACCCAGAAGGCCGCTTCACCGTTGGTTGCCTCGTCGGGCACGATGCTCAGGGCCTGCTGGTAGTAATCAAGAGCCAGGTCGATGGTGCCAGCGGCGACGGCTTCGTCCCCATGGTTGAGCGCGTTGTAGGCACGCTGCAAGGTGACCAGGCGCGACAGCTCCTTGACGGGCTCCGGATGGTCCTCCACTCGCAAGTCGAATAGCCGGTCCTTCCACGGCGCACCGGTACTCTCGCCGGCGACCACCAGGATGGCAGCCGACTGCTTGCCACGTATGTCGCCGCCTTCATCCTGGGCAGCTACAAGAGCCGCCAGCAAGCGGTCTGCAAGATCTCCCTGGGTGCTTTCGAAGGCCTTTGCCATGGCCGGCCATACCGTTGGCTGGTCCATGAGATTGGCCTGCACCGAGTAATTGCTGCCCAGCTGGTGCCCGGCCGCTTCGATGGCCAGTGAGCCGGTGTGCGCGGCGACAGTGCCCTTGGCATCGATCATGGCGACCTGGCGAACCGCCTCGCCGGGATCGGTGCTCACCAGTGCCTGCAATGCCTGTTCGGCGGAACGGCCGTTGCGCATCAATTCGAGCCCCAGGGGACCGTAGGCAGGCTCGACAAAGGATTGGGTGGCGACCGCACCGACACCCGCCTCGGCCCAGGGCACAAGCTGGCCCACACTGAACCAGTGAGACTGCACCGCGACACCCAGCTGGCCGGTCTCCGGGTCACGTGCCACGATCGAATAGGTGTTGACCGGGCGCAACGTGTGCGACCTGCCATCCTCGCCAGCCAGCGAAGGCATGCCGGGCAGCAGGAAGAGTATGAAAATCAACGGGCGCAGTTTCATGATTCGATGACTCCTTTGGCGCAGGGACCGCATTCTCCTGCCAGCAAATGGACAGGCGGTGGCACAAGGCGCGTAGCCGGTTGTTACATAATGCGTTTACACGGTTAAGATAGCACCCATAAGAATAGGAATCGTAAACATCGACCGTGGATTGACACTTACCGGGAGCACCTCCTTGCGAGCCATTCTCCTCTCATTGCTCTTGCTCTTCAGTCCGGCAGGACTGGCCGCACCATTCGCGGTCCTGGACGAGGATGGCCTGTCGCGTGCTCGCGATGAGATCGTCAGCGGTACGCCCGCCAGGCAGCTGGCCGGCCACCTGCAGCTGGCCGGCCACTACGCCATCACCCGACGACCGCTGGAACTTGCACAGCATGCTGAAGCCGCCCGCACCCTGGCTGGCAGCAACGCCCGGCCGGCCGACCAGGCAACCGCCACCGTTTTCATCGGCCTGGCGCGTTTCCTGGTCAGGGATATCGAACGTGCCGGCACCCTGCTGACGCAAGGCCTGGAGATGGCGGAGCGCACGGGCAATGACCACCTGGTGGTTATGGCAAGGCGCAGCCTGGCAGCGCATTACGCCAGCATTTCCCTGCTGGATAACGGTTACCTCTATGCCTACCGGGCACTGGATCTTGCACGCGAGCTCGGTGACGACCTTGCCCTGGCGAGGACGCTCGACGTGCTGGCCTTCCTCGCCGGTTCCTCCGGTGATTTCGATACCGAGCATGCCTGGCGCACGGAAGCGCTGGCACGCTTCCGGTCTGCCGGCTCCCGCTGGGAGGAAATCGACCAGCAGGGCAAGCTGGCGGCGACCATGATCGACCAGGGACGACTGGCGGCCGGCGAAGTGTTGGTTTATGAAACCATGGAACCGGCGGGCGAGCTCGGCAACACCCATCTCCTCGCCTGGCTGCACGGCGTCATAGCGCGCCTCAACAAGAGCAAGGGATTCCATGGCGAGGCCGAGTCGGCACTGCAAGCGGCCATCACCCTGTCGAAGGATGTTCCGGATGACGAAGCCCACTTCCGAGCCAGGCTGGCCGCACTCTACCTCGAGCTGGGGCGACTGGACGAAGCCCTGAAAATGATCCAGCGGGCGCGCGGCTATTTTATCGAAAGCCCGTCAACCACCTTTCATACCGACGCCCTGCTGACGGCCTACAGGATTCACATGGCACGCGGCGAGCTTGAGAACGCCGCGCAGGCTTTCAGCGCCTATGTGGCGGTCACCGAGGATCGCTACCAGCGTATTTCCGAGGCGAGACTCGCAGAGCTCGACCGACGCCTGCAGGCCGATCGGCAGATGCAGGAAATTTTCGAGCTTCGCGACCAGCGACGCCGCGAACAGAACATTCGGGGCACGCTGCTGGCAACGACCATCTTCGCCTTTGCGCTGGTGCTGCTGCTGGCGATCCGCTATCGCAGCCGCGTACGCCAGGCAGAATCCATGCTAGCCAAGAACCGCCAGCTGGAAACCGAGTTCTCGCGAGTCGATTCGCTGGCGCGGCGCGACCCGCTGACCGGTCTGATGAACCGGCGCGCTTTCCAGGAAAGAGTCAATGAGGAAGCACTGGAGCTTGGCGAGGCGACACGACCAAGCGCCATCGCGGTGATGGACCTCGATCACTTCAAGGACATCAACGATGCCTGGGGGCACGACTTCGGCGATGACGTGCTGAGCGCAGTCGCCAGCACCCTGCAGCGCAAGATCCGTCGCGACGATGCGATCGCACGCTGGGGCGGGGAGGAGTTCGTGGTGTTGCTGCATGCCGTGCATGCCGGTGAAGCGCGACTGATCTGCGAAAAGCTTCGCCAGGCGGTAGCCGAGCTGATGATTCGCCACGAGGACCAGGATATTTCCGTCACCATCACCATCGGTGTCGCGCTCCTTTCCAACGAAGTGAAGTTCAAGCAGGCGTTGAAGTCTGCCGACCAGGCGCTCTATTTCGGCAAGACCAATGGCCGTGACCAGGTCGTGGTTGCCGACGAAGTGTGACCAGCCGCGTCAGTGCGGCTGGCTGTCCAGTTCGACCCAGCGTTCCATCGCGTCATCCAGCTCCTTCTGCAGCGCCGTCATCTCGTCAAGCACCGGCTGGACCTTGTCGATGCCCTCGGCATAGAACTCCGGCTTGCTGCTTTGTTCCTGCAGCTCTGCCAGTCGCGCTTCCAGTGACTCTATCTTCGCGGGCAGCGCGTCGAGTTCGAGCTTCAGCTTGTAGGACAGCTTCTTGGGTTTGCCGGCCTCCTTGCTGCTACCGGCACCCTGTCCACCTGGCCGGCGCGTGCTGACGTCGTCCTTCACCGCCAGCTTCCTGCCACGTTTCTGCCATTCGCTCCAGCCGCCGGCATAGCTGACGATCTCGCCACCTTCCTCGAATACCAGGATGCGGTCCACGACGTTATCGAGGAATTCGCGGTCATGACTGACCACGATCAATGTGCCGGTGTATTCCTTGAGCCGCTGCTCCAGCACTTCGAGGGTTTCCACATCAAGATCATTGGTCGGCTCGTCGAGTACCAGCAGGTTGGTCGGCTGGGTAAAGAGCTTGGCGAGAATGATGCGATTGCACTCGCCGCCGGACAGCGCACCGACCTTGGTCATCGCCCGCTTGGCGGAGAACAGGAAACCGCGCAGGTAGCCAATGACATGGCGCTCCTTGCCATTGATGCGGATGTAGTCCTTGCCGTTGCCGACAATCTCGGCAATGGTGCGATCCGGATCGAGATTGCGGCGCAGCTGGTCGAAGTAACCGACCTGCAGGTTGGTGCCGAGCTTGACCGTGCCGGTATCAGGTGCCATTTCATCCAGCATGATGCGCAACAGCGTGCTCTTGCCCACCCCGTTGTTGCCCACCAGGCCAATCCGATCACCGCGCATGATCTTGAGATTGAGGCTGTCGATCAATGGCTTCTCGTCGACATCGCCAAAGCGCTTGCCGACATTGTGCATCTCGATGACCTTGCGGCCGGAGAGATCGCCTTCCTCGATGCTGATACGAGCCTTCTGCTGCGGCTTGAACTGGTCGCGCTCGGCGGCTTCCTCGCGCATGGACTCGAGGTTTCGCACCCGGCCCTCGTTGCGGGTGCGCCGTGCCTTGATGCCCTGGCGGATCCAGGCCTCTTCCTGTGCCAGTTCCTTTTCGAACTGCTTCTGGTCGATCTTCTCGGCGTGCAGCGACTCCGCCTTGCGGCGCTGGAAATTCTTGTAGTCACCCGGCCAGGACGTCAGTCGTGCGCGATCCAGTTCCACGATGCGTGTCGCCAGCGATTGCAGGAAGGCACGATCATGGGTGATGAACAGCACGGAGCCGGGAAAACTGCGAATGCGATCTTCCAGCCAGCGGATGGTTGCCAGGTCCAGGTGGTTGGTCGGTTCATCGAGCAACAAGAGCTCGGGATTCGACACCAGCGCCCGTGCCAGCGCCACGCGGCGGCGCCAGCCACCGGAGAGCTCGCCCAGCTGCTTGTCCGCCGGCAGGTCCATTTCCGACAGAACGGTTTCGACTCTCTTATCCAGCGACCAGCCGCCCTCGGCATCGATGCGTCGTTGCAGCTCCTCGAGATCATGCATGCCCTGCTTGTCCAGCTCGGTCGCCGACAAGGCCTGGTATTCATCGATCAACTGCTTCAGGTGGGAAAGTCCCTGGACAACGAATTCGTGCACCGACAGGTCGAGCTCGTCGGGCAGGGTCTGCTTCAGCTCGCTGACCCGCAGGTTCTGCCGATAGCGGATCTCGCCCTCGTCGATCGCCTGCTCGCCGGTAATGATGCGGAACAGCGTGGATTTGCCCGCACCGTTGCGGCCGATCAGGCAGACGCGCTCGTTCGGCTCCAGCGTCAGTTCGGCATGGCGCAGGATGGGCAAGTCGCCTATGGTGAGCGAAACATCATCGAGGGTAAGTAGTGACATGGCGCGGGATTATACGGGCGCCGCGCCCAGCTTGCTCGAAAATGCCGCAAACAGTTAATAAACATATTCGGTTTTCTGCGGATTTGTGTATAATAGGATTCACGCCTCGGAACCGCCCTGCGGCCCGGCCGGCGCAACCGAACAACATCAAGAAGGAGGGGCATCATGGAATTCCTGAACAGCCTGCAAGCCTGGGAGATCTGGGTCATGGTGGGCATCCTGCTGATCATCGGCGAGATACTCGGCATGGAATTCATCCTGTTCGCGACGGGCACGGCCTTTGTCTTTACCGGCCTGGCGACGAACGCCTTCGATCTCGGGTTCACCGGCCAGATGATCACTGCTGGCCTGCTGACCGCCCTGTTCGTACCGGTTTTCATGCGTTTCTACCGGCGCGTCTTCAAGGCCAAGGGCACGAAGTCGCTGGTCAGCGAAGGTATCGGCAAGAACGTCGATCTCGAGGTCGTGGATTATTCCGGACGCCTGGGTGTCCGCATCCAGGGTGATTTCTACCCTGCTGCCACCACAGACGGCAGCGATCTCAAGGCGGGCGACTGGGTTCGCCTGGTGGAGATGCGCGGTGTGACCGCGTACGTCGAACAGATCTGAGCAATACGAGACTGATAAAAAGAATCCTTAGAGGAGGATAAGAACATGAGTGGACCTGAAATGCTTGCCATTGGCGCTGCTGCGCTGCTGGTCATCCTGGTACTGCGCAGCATCAAGATCGTGCAGCAGGCGGAGACCATGGTCATCGAGCGGCTGGGCGAATACCACCGCACCCTGCAGCCGGGGATCAAGTTGATTTTCCCCGTGGTCGACGTGCCGCGTACGGTGGCGCGCAAGCGCTACGTCGGTGAAGTTTCGATCGTCGAGCAGGCCTCGATCATCGACATGCGTGAATCGCTGCTGGATTTCCCGGCACAGTCCGCGGTTACCAAGGACAACGTGACCGTCACGGTCAATGGCGCCCTGTACTACCAGGTCATCGATCCCAAGCAGGCAGTCTATGCCGTCGAGAACCTGGTGATGGCCATCGAAGTGCTGGCCAAGACGTCGCTGCGTAACGAGATCGGCAAGATGGAACTCGACACGCTGTTCGAGAGCCGCGACCAGATCAATGCCGCACTGGAAGCCGTGCTCGACTCGGCCGGCAACAAGTGGGGCGTCAAGGTGACCCGCGTCGAAATACAGGACATCGCCTTCCCGCGGGAAGTGGAAGACGCGATGCGCCAGCAGATGATCGCCGAACGTGAAAAGCGTGCCCAGATCCTGCGCGCCGAAGGTCACCGTGAAGCGGCCATCCGCGAAGCCGAAGGCGACCGCCAGGCGGCCATCGAACGCGCCGAGGGTGACAAGCGCTCTGCCGTGCTGCAGGCCGAGGGCCAGCAGCAGGCGATCGACACCATCCTGAGTGCCGGTGGCGAAGGCCTGCAGTCCAAGGATGTCGTCGCCTACCTGGTGGCACTCGAGTACATGAAGACGCTGCCGGACATTGCCAAGAACGGCGAGCGTGTCTTCCTGCCATACGAAGCCAGCGGCCTGCTCTCCTCGGTGGGCAGCATCGGCGACCTGCTCGGCAAGCCCGGTGCAGTGCTCGGCACGGCCAGCGGCAGCTGATCGACACAGGCGTTGCCGCAAGCCGGCAACGCCTTTTCCCATGACGAGGCAAGCACGATGACCGGCTCCATGGACTTCGACAATGCGCAGATCGCACGGCTCGACAAGGCAGCCAGCCGCAGCGAGTATCCGGAACGGGATCGTGCCGTTCTGCATGGGGCACTTTACTGGGGCTTCACCGCCACCGAATTGAGCCAGCTGCAAGTGCAAACCGTGCTTGATCGCGATGGCAACTGGCAGCGCAAGTTCAAGCTGCCAGCCAGCTATGCCTTCAATGGCGAGTCACGCAGCGCCTGGTTGCTGGATGCCGATTTCATGCAGGTACTGGATGACTGGCTTGCCGTTCGGCTGGCCAGTGAATGGGGAGTCGGCAAACAGGCTGATCGCCACCGGGGCCTCGATGGCAAGAGCCCCCTGTTCCTGAACAACCGGGGCGAGCCGTTTGCCATGACACCGCGCGCGAGTGGCAGCGATGAACTGGTCCCGAGCGGCATGAATCGCCTGCTGCGGGAACTGCTCGATGCAGCAGGCCTGTCGGACTACAGTCCGCTTGCCTTCCGGGACACCTGGATCGTGCGACTCTGGGACCAGGGCCTGTCACGCCAGGACCTGATGAAACTGTCAGGCATTCGACGTTCGGAAACGATCAACCGCAAGATCCGGGATCGCATTCCGGCTGTCGAGGACGTATTCTCCGCATTCTCCCGGCAATGGCAGCAGGACCATGCAGCACGACGTTGATGCGCTGATCCGGCTTTTCAACTCCCTGTTCGAAGACAGCCACAACACCATCCTGGTCCGTGGCGATGACGAACCGCTGTACCTGCCTGCCGATACCGGTCACCCCCGGCATCGAATCATCTTTGCCCATGGCTTCTTCGCCTCTGCCCTGCATGAAATCGCACACTGGTGCATTGCCGGTCCGCAGCGTCGCCAGCTGGTCGATTACGGCTACTGGTACCGGCCCGATGGCCGCAATGCCGAAGAGCAGAGAGCCTTTGAAGACGTCGAGGCAAGGCCACAAGCGCTGGAGCGCATATTCAGCGAGGCCTGCG
>JAWWBS010000019.1 GCA_033720895.1 Gammaproteobacteria bacterium | reverse complement strand
TTTTCTGCATCGCTCAGATCGCTGTTGTCCTTGGGATAGGGCCTGGTGGTCGTGTCGACGCTGCGATGGCCATGCGTACCGCTGGCATTGTCGTCCCGGCAGTCGATGTCGGCATCCTGGAGTGCTGGCGAGCCAGGGCTGGATGCCAGCCCGCGCCAGCGATAGGTGGCCGGGGAGCTGCTGTATTGTCGCCATTGGTAGTAGCGGCGAGAGACCGTGGCGCCACGGCTTGCCAGTTCGCTGATGGCAGCGCCGCAATGGAATTTCCCGGCCGGGACACGCTGACCGGACCCGCAGGACACGCCAAGGTCCGGGAGGACGGGATCCGTCGAATCGATACCGGCCGCGTCCGGATCGCCGGCATTGATCGGCAGGCTCTTGAAGTAGAGATAGCCGGCTTCGCAATCACCGAGATACTCGAAGTTCGGGTCATACACGGAATACTCCGTGGCGCCATCGGAGGCCGGATCGCGCATCGATCCCGACGTATCGATGATGAACAGCACGTTCGGGTTGCCGGTGCTGGTGGCTACGCCGCTGCCTGCGGCGTAGATGTCGATATCGTCGGCCTGCAACGCGGCCAATGGTGCGAGGCCGAGCAGGATGCCGGCAGCAATGGCCCGTACGCTGTCTGTAGGGATCTTGAACATGGCAAACCTCCTTGTTCACCAGTGAATGTTGATTACCGACCTGGCCCGATGATGTGGAAGCCCATGGTCTGCTGGACCTGTATGCCGCGCAGTGGGTCGATGCCACTGAACAGCGTGCCGCGGGCGGTCGTCTGGATTTCGAAGTTGTAGGCGGCGTAGTTGCCGCTCAGGCTGAAGCCCGGCGGCGGAGCGCCTGCGCCGACATACAGCGCCCTGGACTCAACCGTGACGATGTTGCCGGGCCCCACCTGGCGTTCGCCGAGGTCGAAGCCGCTGCCCCAGGTGGTGTTGAAGGCACGGGCGCCTGCGAAATGGCTTTCCAGCATGCTGGCTGCCGCGTTCTGTGCCAGGCGCTGGGCGGCAATGATGCCGGCGATCCGCATTTCGATGCTGGCCATGCGCATGGATGTCACAGCCAGCAACGTCAGCACGGTCAGCAGAACCAGGCCGATGATCAACACGGAGCCTCGGGCCTTTCTCTTTTTCATGTCGTGTCTCCTTTCCGGCATGAGTCATGGGGAGGATTGCAGAACGCCCGGCAAGGCGTTGCGGACAGCGATGGTGCGTGTCACCAGGAAGCGCTCCAGTCCGTCATCCGGTGGTGTGAAGAGGGTGTCGCCCATGGTGTAGCTCCGCCGCGGCTCGAATCCGCGACTGTCGTCTTCACGCAACAGCAGCCAGATACGGATGGCCAGGATTTGCTCCGGGTTGATGGCGCTGGCCCGGGCTGTCGATTCAGAGGCCCGGTACAGGTCGACCGCGCCGTCGCCATCGGTGTCCAGTCCCAGCTGGATCTGCATCTGCTCGACCCCGGGCACCAGGGCTGTCGCCCGCATGGCGGGCTCGCCGCCAAACCTGCCGAGCTCTTCATACACCAGCGTAGGAACCTGGGGGGTCTCCGAGGCCGCTACCATCCAGGGACGGATGTAGTAGATGCGCGTGACCAGCTCGCGGTCTTCGATGCTGCCGCTGGGGCTGGCTGGTGGTGGGTCCATGCCCGCCCGCCACAGCGTTCCTGCCGAACTGGATGTGCGCAGGAAAACCGTACCCGTGCTGATCTCGCTCGGGATGGGCAATGTAATGGGCGAGCTGCTATCGGGACTCTGGCGCGTGGCGCCTTGCCGCAGTGCCTTGGCATGGCGCACGACCAGCATGTCCGTACCGGTCTGGTAATTCGCTGCCGGGATGCAGCTTGCCGCAAAAGGGTTCGCGTTGTTGACCACCCAGAGAGATTGTTCCAGGTCGGTATACCACTGCGTTCCGCAGTCGCTGCCGGTGGCGGGCAGCGGGTCGGCGGACGACAGGCTGCCCTGGATCAGGCCAGCAAACGATGTCTTGCCATAGAAACCTGCCAGCTGGGCATCATGACTCATGAACTCGATCGCGATGCGCGCATTCTCCTGCACTCTAGCGATACCTTCCACGTTGTTGAGGACGCGCTTGTTCTCGATGTACACGGCGGTCAGCGCACCCAGCATGATGATGCCAATGGACATGCTGATCATCAGCTCGATGAGTGAAAAACCCCGGTGGTGTCTGGCCATCATCGTCGTCCTCATTGCAGGCTGATGGAATGCGAGGCCGATCCGGAGCGATCGTTCCAGGTAACGGTGATGGTGACTGTCTCGGGCCTTGTCGCCGGATCCACGGTAATGCTGCCAACGACATCCGGCAGGGCAGCTCCATTGGCATCCGGCAGGCCGGTAGTCGGGTCGTTCAGCGCCTGGTTCCAGCGAAACAGGTCATCATCAGCCATTTGCAGTGGCGTGCAGGCGACTGGTATCCCGCCACCGGTCTGCTGGCAACCCTGGTTCGTGCCGCTGGCGGCATCTGCCGTGGCATAGCTGTTGCGACCGACAGGATTGGCACGAATGCGATCGGCCATGTCATCCACCAGCAAGGTTGCGCGTGCCGACCAGAGGGAATTGCTGGTGGCCTGGAAGGAAGCCAGCGACAGGGCTGCAATGCCCAGCATGCCGACAGAAAACACGAACAGCGCGATCAGCACCTCGAGCAGGGACACTCCGCTCGCGGTGTATCTCGAATCAGAACCTGTGGGCCGGTGAATACCTGGCATGACCACGCTC
The DNA here is from genome assembly GCA_033720895.1 of Gammaproteobacteria bacterium. Taxonomy (NCBI): domain Bacteria; kingdom Pseudomonadati; phylum Pseudomonadota; class Gammaproteobacteria; species Gammaproteobacteria bacterium. Next base: position 27,312 of record JAWWBS010000019.1, on the reverse strand, counting down.
CTTGTGAATCATGAAGGGGATTCACTCTGGCAAAGCGCGGCAGGATTGGCAGTCGGGAGGATTCCCGAACGCGACTGGCGGGTCAGTTGCGGCGATGAATGGCGAGGTCGATGACGGCTTCCATGGCCTTGGTGAAGTCGTTGGCAGGCAGTTGCGACAAGGCTTTCCGGGCACGCGCGGCATAGTCTTCGGCGCGCTGGCGCGTGTAGTCCAGCGCGCCGCTTGCCTCGATGGCTTCCAGGACCTGCTCCAGCGTGTCGATACCGCCGTTTTCGATCGCCGCGGTCACCAATTGCTGCTGGGCCTCCGAGCCGGTGGCGAGTACGTGGATCAACGGCAGGGTGGGCTTGCCTTCGGCCAGGTCGTCACCGACATTCTTGCCTAGCTCATCGGCGTCGGCCGAGTAATCCAGCACGTCGTCGATCAGCTGGAAGGCTATGCCGAGGCTCATGCCGTATTCACGCAGCGCTGCCAGTTCGGCCTCCGGGCGCTCCCCGAGCAGGCCACCGATCTCGCAGGCAGCCTCGAACAGCTTGGCGGTCTTGCGCTCGATGACATCGAAATACCGCTTTTCGTCGGTATCGGCATCGTGGATGTTCAGCAACTGCAGGACCTCGCCCTCGGCAATCCGGTTGGTCGCCTCGGCAAACACGCCCTGGATGGCCATGTTGTCGGCGGTCACCATCATCTGGAAGGCGCGGGAATACAGGAAATCACCGACCAGCACGCTGGCCTCGTTGCCCCAGACGGCATTGGCCGACTCGCGGCCGCGGCGCATGTTGGAGTCGTCCACCACGTCATCGTGCAGCAGCGTGGCGGTGTGGATGAACTCGACCGTGGCGGCGAGGCGGACATGGATATCGCCCTGGTAGCCGCAGGCCCGGGCCGCCAGCAGCACCAGGATGGGCCGCAATCGCTTGCCACCGGCATTGATGATGTAGTGGCCGAGCTGGTTGATCAGCACCACGTCCGAGGCCAGCTGGGTCTCGATTTCGGTGTCGACGGCCGGGAGGTCGTCGCCCAGCAGCTTGCGAATGTCGTCCAGGGTCATGTTTTCCGGGTCACCAGCGCTCGTGGGCAGGAAAATGCCGCCGCAGGGCGGTACTGCGAAGCCGCGATGCTAGGCGGCGGGTGGAGGCAGGTCAAGAAAAAGGCCGAAAATTCGCTTAACGGCGGGTTACGCGGCGCGAAAAGCAGGTATAATGCGCCGTTCTGGCGGGAATTCGGACGAAATCCAGCCGGGGCGCCGCAAGCCCTTGCTTTGCAGGCATTTTTTCCGCAGCGTGGCCCTGAAACGGGGTTTGACGCCGTGCGCGAATGGCAGTAAAATTCGCGCCCTTTGCGGTATACCGAATAGAGAATCTGGAGAAACGCGATGTACGCGGTCATTGAAACGGGCGGTAAGCAGTACAAGGTCGCCGAAGGCGATGTAATCAAGGTCGAGAAGCTGGACGTCGAAGGCGACGCCGTGGAATTCGACAAGGTGCTGCTGATTTCCGACGGCGGCGAGAAGGTCGTGCTGGGCACGCCTTTTGTCGAGGGCGGCAAGGTATCGGCCAAGATCAAGTCGCAGGGCCGTCACAAGAAGGTGGAAATCATCAAGTTCCGCCGTCGCAAGCACAGCATGAAGCGCCAGGGTCATCGCCAGCCGTTCACCGAGCTGGAAATCACCGGCATCACCGGCGCCTGAGGAGTAGAGGACAATGGCACATAAAAAAGCAGCAGGCTCGACACGTAACGGTCGCGATTCCGAAAGCAAGCGCCTTGGCGTCAAGCTTTACGGCGGCCAGGAAGTGAAGGCCGGCAACATCATCGTTCGCCAGCGCGGCACCGAGTTCCACCCGGGCGCCAACGTCGGCCAGGGCCGTGACTACACGATCTTCGCCACCGCTGACGGTCGCGTGAAGTTCGAAACCAAGGGCCCGAAGGGTCGCAAGTTCATCAGCGTCGTCAACGACTGATCGAAGCTTGAATCTTCGAAAAAAGCCCCGCTGGCCGGGGCTTTTTTTGTATCCGTGATCCGCTCAGACTGGCCGTCAGGATAGCTGGGCGCGTAGCGACAGCGCAGGAGCTTGCAGGTGAAATTCGTCGATGAAGCCACAATCAAGGTCATCGCCGGCGACGGCGGTAACGGCGTGGTCAGCTTTCGCCGCGAGAAATACATTCCCTTCGGTGGTCCCGATGGCGGTGACGGTGGCGATGGTGGCAGCGTCTGGCTGGTCGGCAACGAGGGCCTGACCACGCTGGCGGATTTCCGCGTCACCCGCACCTACCAGGCCCAGCGTGGCGAAAACGGCGCAGGCCGCAACATGACGGGCGCCAAGGGCGAAAACATCGAAGTCCCCGTGCCGGTCGGCACCCTGGTCTACGACGACGAAACCGATGAGTTGATCGGCGACGTGTTGAAGCATGGCCAGAAGGTGAAGGTGGCTCAGGGTGGCTTCCATGGCCTGGGCAATTCCCGCTACAAGTCTTCCACCAACCGCGCACCACGCCAGCAATCGAATGGCTCGCCCGGCGAACGCCGGACGCTGCGGCTGGAGCTGAAGCTGCTGGCTGACGTCGGTCTGCTGGGGCTGCCGAATGCCGGCAAGTCGACCCTGATCCGGGCCGTCTCGGGCGCCAAGCCGAAAGTGGCGGATTATCCTTTCACCACGCTGTACCCGAACCTGGGTGTGGTTTCCGTGGGTTATGGCCGTTCGTTCATGATGGCGGACATTCCTGGCCTGATCGAAGGCGCCGCCGATGGTGCCGGCCTGGGCATCCAGTTCCTGAAGCACCTGCAGCGTACCCGGGTGCTCCTGCACGTCATCGACGTGGCACCGATGGAAGGCACGGGCGACCCGGTCGCGGATGCGAAAAAGATTCTCAAGGAAGTCGAGGACTTTTCGGCCGAGCTGCTGGAGCGGGAGCGCTGGCTGGTACTGAACAAGGTAGACCTGCTGCCCGAGGAAGAGCGCGAGGCCACCTGCCAGGCGATCGTCGATGGCCTTGGCTTCGAAGGCCCGGTCTACCGGATTGCCGCGCTGGCGCGCGAAGGGACGGAACGGCTATGCCAGGACATCATGGTCTACATCGAGGAACACCCGCGGGATGGCGAGGAGACCGAGTCGGCCGAAGAGGCATCGGGCGAGCCCGCCGCGGACTGAATCCAGGCAGCGACTGCAGGCATAAAAAAACCGGCTCATCGAGCCGGTTTTTCATTTCTTGCCGCAAGCGCGAACGATTGTCGAGAACTTACATGCCCTTGATGTGGGCATTCAGGCGGCTCTTGTGACGAGCGGCCTTGTTCTTGGCAATGATGCCCTTGTTCGCAACGCGATCGATGAACGGCGCGGCAGCCTTGTAGGCTTCCTCGGCCTGGCTCTTTTCACCAGCGGCAATCGCCTTCAGCACCTTCTTGATGTGGGTGCGCATGGTGGAGCGCAGGCTCGCATTGTGCTGACGGCGGGTTTCCGCCTGGCGTGCGCGCTTTCTAGCCTGAATCGAATTAGCCAACGTCTGTCTCCTGAAAATACTCTGGTCAGTCGAGCCGGCCTTTGCAGGCTCGAAAGGGCGCAAATTTTGCGGATTTTCGCGCCGCATGTCAATAACTTGGCCGTATTTCTCCGTATTTCCTGGCCCCGATGAAATTCCGGCGATTTGCAGCGAGGGGCTTGCCAAGCCGCGCCGAGGTCTCTACAATGCACCAATGTATTAACGCGCTAATACATTAAGACATTGGCAAATCAACAGGGATACCCGCATGAAAGCCGGAGAACACCACAAGCCGGAAGTCGACCAGGTCGCCGAGCGCCAGCTCTGCGAGGCCATGGCCGCGCTCAAGGACGCGGACGAGGCCCAGGCCTTCCTGCGAGATTTGTGCACGCCGGCCGAGCTGCAGGCGATGGCAGACCGCTGGCGGGTGGTCGGCCTGTTGAAGACCGGCAAGCCCTATCGAGAAATCAACCAGCTGACGGGCGTAAGCGTCACCACGGTGGGACGCGTTGCGCGATGTCTCGAGGCTGGCAATGGCGGCTACAGCAGCCTGGCGGAACGGCTCCAGCTCGGTGCCGAGCCAGGCCGCGAGCGACATTGATGCCCACACACCCGCGTTACCCGTAACACACTCATTTGCCGGGCTCGCCCCGGTGCCCGCAACAGCAGGAACAGGAAGTGCCATGAACAAGCCCATGCCGATCACGGCAGATCGCCCCTTCGCCGCGCCTGACGAGGATCGTTTGCGCATTGCCATCCAGAAGAAGGGTCGGCTCACCGATCACTCGCTGAAGCTGTTTGCCAGCTGTGGCCTGAACTTCACACGCGACCGGGATCACCTGGTCTGTTATGGCGAAAACCTGCCCGTCGACCTGATGCTGGTTCGCGATGACGACATTCCGGAGCTGGTTGCCGAGGGCATTTGCGCGGCTGGCATTGTCGGGCAGAACGTCGCGACCGAGCATGCGCTGGTCAATCCGCGTGTCGCCGTCGATGAAACGCGGGTGCTGGATTTCGGCAAGTGCCGCCTGTCGATTGCCGTACCGGAAGGCGGTGATATCGACGCGCTCGACCAGCTGGCCGGCAAGCGCATTGCGACCACCTACCCGGGGTTGACGCGCCGCTACCTGGAGGAGCAGGGCATTGACGCCGAGGTGGTGATGCTGACCGGCGCCGTCGAAATCGCGCCGCGCCTGGGCAAGGCGGAGGCCATCTGCGATCTCGTGTCCACCGGCAATACCCTGCGCGCCAACCACCTGGTCGAGCTGGAAACGATCTATCGCAGCCAGGCCAGCGTGGTCACTACCCGTGAGCCCCTGACCGCGGAACTCGCCTCCCTGCTGGAACGCCTGCTGCGTCGCATGGACGGTGTGCTTCAGGTGAACGAATCCAAGTACATCATGCTGCACGCACCCAGGGACCGGGTCGACGAAATCCGCAAGCTGCTGCCCGGTGCCGAAGCGCCGACCGTCCTGCCGCTGGAAGGCAGTGACGACAAGGTGGCGCTGCACGCGGTATGCCGCGAATCGGTGTTCTGGGAAACCCTGGAAAATCTCAAGGCTGCGGGGGCCAGCGCCGTGCTGGTACTGCCGGTTGAAAAGATGCTGGCCTGATTCCCTGCGGGGATGCCCTATCGGAGCAGACACATGAACATTGTGCGACTTTCAAGCCTGGACCGTGCCGACCTGGCGTCATTGCTGGCAAGACCTGCCGCCAGCGATGATGCCGAGCGCCGCGAACGCGTTGCCGCGATCATCGCGCAGGTGCGCCAGTATGGCGACGAGGCCCTGGCCGAGTTAACCGGGCGCTTCGATGGCGTCACGCTGTCTGATTTCGCGATCAGCGTCGAGGCCATCGACCAGTCGGGTCGGCGCCTTGGCGCCGACGAACGTTCAGCGCTGGAACGCGCCTACGCGACCATTCGGCGCTTCCACCTCGAGACAGGGCGTCGCGAGATGCGTGTCGAGACCGCGCCGGGTGTGGTTTGCCAGCGCCTGGTGCGAGCCATCGAACGCGTCGGCCTGTACGTGCCGGGTGGCTCCGCGCCATTGCCGTCGACGGCCTTGATGCTCGGCGTGCCGGCGCAGCTGGCCGAATGCGCGGAGGTCGTGCTCTGCACGCCGCCGAATGCCGACGGCGAGGTGGCACCGTCCATCCTCTACGCCGCGAAGCTGTGCGGCATCGAGAACGTGTTCAGGATCGGCGGTGCGCAGGCCATTGCGGCAATGGCCTACAGCACGGCCAGCGTGCCGAAAGTGGACAAGATTTTCGGCCCCGGCAATGCCTGGGTTACCGAAGCCAAGCAACAGGTATCCCGTGATCCCGCCGGAGCAGCGCAGGATCTGCCGGCCGGTCCCTCCGAGCTGTTGGTGGTGGCCGATGCGGACGCCGATCCGGTCATCGTGGCAGCCGACCTCCTGAGCCAGGCGGAGCACGGTCCCGACTCCCAGGTCATCCTGCTGACACTCGACGAGGCGCAGGCCCGTGCCTGTGTGGATGCGACCCTGGCGCAGCTGGATTCCTTGCCGCGCGCTGCCATTGCGCGCCGCGCCCTGGAAAAGAGCCGCGTACTGGTGTGCGAGTCGCGCGACACCGCGCTGGCGGTCATCAACGACTATGCGCCCGAACACTTGTTGATCAACACGGTCGACGCCGACGACTGGCTGGCCGGGGTGCAGAATGCCGGCTCGGTGTTCCTTGGCAGCTTCACGCCGGAATCGCTGGGTGATTACTGCAGCGGCACCAACCATGTCCTGCCCACTTACGGCCATGCCCGTGTTTCCGGTGGCCTGAGCGTTGCCGATTTCCAGAAGAGCTTCACCGTGCAGCGTGCGTCTGCCGAGGGCCTGGCCATGCTCGGGCCGGTGGCCAGCAAGCTGGCAGGCATGGAAGGCCTGGAAGCCCACGCCCGTGCCGTGACCTTGCGCCTGGACGAGAGAACCGGACTGGACCAATCGACCCTGGCCGCTGCGGTCCGGGAGCGATCATGAGCATTCTCGACACCGTTCGTCCCGCAGTGCGCGCGCTCGACGCCTACCTGCCTGGCAGTCGCGACGGCAATGCGCTGTGGCTGAACAACAACGAATCCGGCTGGCCGACGGCGGGCGTTGAACCGTCGCAGCACCGCTATCCGGCTGCACCGCGTGAATTGCAACAACGCCTGGCCACGGTACTTGGCCTGGAGCGGGCAGGCCTCGGCAGCGACGCGCTGCTGGCAACCCGCGGCAGCGACGATGCCATAGACGCAATCCTGCGCTGCTTCTGCGAAGCCGGCAACAGCGAGGTCATCGTCACACCGCCGACCTTCGGCATGTACGAGGTCTTTGCGACGGTGCAGGGCGCTGCGGTGGTCAACGCGCCCCTGGAGGACGATTTCGAGTTCCCGCTGGAGGCGGTGCTGGCCGCCTGCACTGAACGAACGCGCGTCATCTTTGCGTGCACGCCGAACAATCCGACCGGCAATACGGTTCCCCTGGACATCATCGAACAGCTTTGCGCGAGACGTCGCGACCAGTCACTGGTCGTGGTGGACGAGGCCTACATCGAATTTGCCGATGGACCCTCGGCCATTGAATTGCTGCAGCGTTTCGACAACCTGGTCGTGCTGAGAACGCTCTCGAAGGCCCGGGCACTGGCGGGGGCGCGCTGCGGCGTGGCGATTGCACGCCCCGAGGTCATCGCCATGATCCGCAAGGTGTTGCCACCTTACCTGCTGCCAGCGCCCAGCGTGGACGTCATTCTTGCCGCGCTGGCGCCGGCAGCACTGGCCGAGAGCGAACAGCGAATCGAGATCGTCAGGCAGCAACGGCTGAGACTGGAACCATTGCTGGAAGACCTCGAGATGGTCCGACGCGTCTGGCCGAGTGCCGGCAACTATTTCCTGGTCGAGGTCGACGACGCGCAGGCGCTGGACAAGCAGTTGCGCAGGCAGGGAATCATCGTGCGGCGATTCGACCCGGCGCGCCAGCCACGACTGGCGAACTGCCTGCGAATCACCATTTCCTCGCCGGCTGACAACGAACGCCTGCTGCAAGCCATGAAGTCACGGGAGGTCGCGTGAAAAAGATCCTGTTCATCGATCGCGACGGCACGCTCGTCAAGGAGCCGGACGATTTCCAGGTGGATGCACCCGCGAAGGTGGCATTGGTGGACGGTGTGATTCCGGCCTTGCTGCGGTTTCGCGATGCCGGCTACCAACTGGTCATGGTCAGCAACCAGGACGGTCTGGGTACGGCCAGTTTTCCGCAGGAAGATTTCGACCGGACGCAGGCATTCATCCTGGCGCTGTTCGAATCGCAGGGAGTCGTCTTCGACGACATACGCATTTGCCCGCATGTCGATGCCGATGGCTGCGAGTGCCGCAAGCCGAATCCGGGACTGTTGATGGACTACCTGCGCGAGGGTTTCGATGCCGACCGCTCGGCCGTGGTGGGCGATCGTGATACCGACCTGGAGCTGGCACGCCAGCTCGGCATCGCCGGCTTCCGGCTTGCCGGCTTCCAGGGCGAGGGTGCCGACTGGGATGCGATTGCGCGGCAGCTGCTCGATTCCCCCCGGCGCGCATCCATCGAACGCAAGACGCGCGAAACGGCGATCCGGTGCGAAGTCGACCTGGACGATGGCAGCCGCCAGGCGATCAGCACCGGCATCGGGTTTTTCGATCACATGCTGGAGTCGCTGGCACGTCACGGCGGGTTTTCCCTGGAGCTTGCCTGCGAAGGCGATCTCGACGTGGACGAGCACCACACCGTCGAGGACTGCGCGCTGGTGCTGGGCCAGGCACTGGACAAGGCGCTGGGCGAGCGGCGTGGCATCCAGCGCTTCGGATTCCTGCTGCCGATGGACGAAACCCGTGCCATGGCCACCATCGATCTGTCCGGTCGGCCCTATTTCGTCATGGACGGCGAGTTCACGCGCGAAATGCTAGGCGGGCTGCATACCGAGATGGTGCCGCACTTCTTCCGTTCCCTGAGCGAGACACTGCGCATGTCGCTGCACCTCGAAGTGCAGGGCGAGAACACGCATCACATGGTCGAGAGCTGCTTCAAGGCCTGCGGGCGAGCTTTGCGGGACGCCTTCCGACGGGAAGGCAACGATGTGCCCAGCACCAAGGGTGTGCTCTGACATGTGCGACATGCGCAAGCAAACCGTGGCGATCATCGACAGTGGCGGTGCCAACCTGGCCTCGGTTCGCTTTGCACTCTCGCGCCTGTCGGTTCCGACCCGGCTGGTGTCGAAGGCCGAGGAGCTGTTATCCGCCGAGCGCGCCATTTTGCCTGGCGTGGGTGCCGCGGCAGATGCCATGCAGCGACTCCGAGACCACGGGCTGGTGGACGCCTTGCGCGATTACCAGCGCCCCCTGCTGGGCATCTGCCTCGGCTTGCAGCTGTTGTACGAAAGCTCCAGCGAAGGCGGTGTCGAGTGCCTCGGTCGCTTCGCCGGGGGTGTCGACGCATTCGATCGCGACGTCATGGCCGGGCTCAGCGTGCCGCACATGGGCTGGAATCGACTGGCGATCGAGAAGCCGCATGCCATGCTGACGCGCATTTCCAATGACGACTGGTTTTACTTCGTGCATGGCTACCGCGCACCGGTCGGCAGCGCGACGCTGGCCAGCTGCCGGCATGGCGAGAACTTCACCGCCGTGGCGGCACATGACAATGTCTTCGCCTGCCAGTTTCATCCCGAGCGTTCGGCCAGGGCCGGACGGAGAATCCTCGAAAACTTCCTGGAGTGGTCCCCATGAACCTCATACCTGCCATTGACCTGCTGGACGGCGAGGTCGTGCGCCTGCTGGAAGGCGATTTCGAAGCGCGCACGCGTTACGGCAAAGCGCCGACGGCGATTGCCGATGCCTACATCGACGCCGGGGCGAAACAACTGCACCTGGTCGACCTGAATGCGGCACGCGGGGACGCCGATTCCAACCAGGCCCTGATTGCAAAGCTGGTTCGTCACTGCACGGTGCCGGTGCAGGTCGGCGGTGGGGTTCGTGACGAGGATCGCCTGTCGGAATTGCTGGACGTTGGCGCGGCGCGGGTGGTCGTCGGCAGCCTGGCCGTCAACGAACCCGAGCGGGTCAAGCGCTGGCTGGCGATCTACGGCCCGGAGAAAATCGTACTGGCGCTGGATGTGCGCATTGATGCTTCGGGCGAGCCGCGCTTGATGACCCAGGGCTGGCTGGAAACCCAGGGCGAAAGCCTGTGGCCCTTGCTGGCCTTCTACGTGGAAGCCGGCCTGCAGCACCTCCTGTGCACCGACATTGCCCTCGATGGCAGCCTCAAGGGTCCGAACGTGGAGCTCTATGCCGACATCGTGGCGCGCTTCCCTGCGCTGGCGCTGCAGGCTTCGGGTGGCGTGTCGTCGCTGGATGATCTCAGGGCATTGCGCGAGCGCAAGGTGCCGGCCGCCATACTCGGCAAGGCACTGCTGGAGGGCCGTTTCAGCGTGGAAGAGGCCCTGGCGGTATCGAGCTGATGCTGGCCAGGCGCATCATTCCCTGCCTGGACGTGCGTGATGGCCGCGTGGTCAAGGGCGTGCGTTTCCGCAACCATCGTGATCTCGGCGACATTGTCGAGCTGGCCGTGGCCTATCGCGAAGCCGGTGCCGACGAGCTGGTGTTCTATGACATCACGGCAAGTCCCGAGGGCCGCAGCGCGGATGTCGAGTGGGTGAGTCGCGTGGCGCGCGAGCTGGACATTCCGTTCTGCGTGGCGGGCGGGATAACCACGGTCGACACGGCGGAGGCCATCCTGCATGCCGGTGCGGACAAGATTTCCGTCAACACGCCGGCCATTCGTGACCCCGGGCTGATCACTCGCCTCGCCGAGCGTTTCGGTTCGCAGTGCGTGGTGGTCGGCATCGACAGCATTCTCGACGACGGCAGGTGGCGCATCCGGCAGATGACGGGTGATCCGGATCGCATGCAGGATGGCGAGCAGGACACCCTGGAATGGCTCGAGCGCGTGCAGGAGCTCGGCGCCGGCGAGATCGTGTTGAATTGCATGGATGTCGATGGCGTGCGCGAAGGGTATGACCTCGCGCAACTGGCCGCGGCACGGCGGCGCTGCAAGGTGCCGTTGATTGCTTCCGGTGGCGCCGGTGCGCCGGAACATTTTCGTGATGCCTTCCGGCAGGCCGGTGTCGATGGCGCGCTGGCGGCCAGCGTTTTCCATACCGGTGACATTGCGATTGCCGATCTCAAGGCATGGCTGGAAACACAATCCATCGAGGTACGAACATGAAAACGGGACTATTGCTCGCCGGCGCCGATGGCATCGAATCGCTCGCCTGGGAAAAATCCGGCGGCCTGTTGCCGGCGATTGCCCAGCACGCTGCCAGTGGCGAGGTCCTGATGCTCGGCTTCATGAATCGCGAGGCACTGGACGCAACACTGGTGCGCGGTCGGGCGGTGTTCTGGAGTCGCAGCCGGGAGGCGCTGTGGGAGAAAGGTGAAACCTCCGGCAACACCCTGGACGTGGAATCGGTGACTGCCGATTGCGATGCCGACACCTTGCTGCTCAAGGTCAGGCCGCAGGGCCCGACCTGCCACACCGGCGCGCCGCGCTGCTTTGCCGACCCGGAGCTGCCGCTGGCTTTCCTGGCCGAGCTGGATGGTGTGATCACCGCGCGGAAGTCGGCGTCGGCGGACTCCTCTTATACGGCAAGCCTGTTTGCCGAGGGCTTGCAACGCATGGCGCAGAAGGTGGGCGAGGAGGGCGTCGAGACGGCGCTGGCGGCGAATGGCGAGACGCACGAACTGCTGGACGAGTCGGCCGACCTGCTGTTCCACCTGATGGTGCTGTTGCAGGCTCGCGACCTCGACCTGGCTGCCGTAGCGGCGCGGCTGAGGGAGCGACACAAGGCGAATCGAGGCGGCTGACGCCAATCTTCGCAATCCTGCGTGGCCAGCCCCGGGCTGGACCGGTATCATCGCGACAACATTCTGAAAAAACAGCCCTATAAGAAGAATCGGCATGTCGCGCGCCCTGCTCAAATCCACATCGGTTGTCGGTGGCTTCACCTTGCTGTCGCGGGTGCTGGGCCTCGTGCGCGACGTCGTGTTGTCCACCTACATCCCGGTGGGCAAGGGCATGGACGCCTTCCTGGTGGCGTTCAAGATTCCGAACTTCATGCGTCGCATGTTTGGCGAAGGCGCGTTTTCGCAGGCGTTCGTGCCGGTCGTGGGCGAATACCGCAAGACCCGCGAACACCAGGAGGTCCAGGCGCTGGTCGACCGGGTCGCCGGCACTTTTGGCGGCATGCTGTTGCTGATCAACGCCCTGGGCATCATTGCCGCACCCTTGCTGGTATTGATGTTCGCGCCGGGTTTCCTCGACAACAACGGCCAGTTCCTGCTGACCACCGAACTGCTGCGCATCACCTTTCCCTATCTCTTTTTCATTGCCCTGACGGCCTTTGCCGGCGGCATCCTGAACACCTATGGCCACTTCGCCGGACCGGCGCTGGCGCCCGTGCTGCTGAACGTGTTGCTGATTGCCGCCGCGATCTGGGGTGGTACGCATTTCGAAGTGCCGGTCATGCCGCTTGCCTGGGCGGTGCTGCTGGCTGGCATTGCGCAACTGTTGTTGCAGCTGCCGTTCCTGGCGCGCATCAAGCTGGTGCCGCGGCCACGCTGGGACCGTCACCACCCTGGCGTGCGGCGGGTATTCCGCCTGATGCTGCCGGCGCTGTTCGGCTCCTCGGTGGCGCAGGTCAACCTGCTGGTCGATACCCTGATCGCCTCCTTCCTCGCGGTGGGCAGCGTGACCTGGCTGTACTTCGGGGACCGCTTGATGGAATTCCCGCTGGGGGTGTTTGCCATTGCGCTGGGTACGGTGATCCTGCCCAAGCTGTCGGAGCAGCATGCTGCGCGTGATCCCGAGCAATTTCGCCAGACCCTGGATTTCGCCCTGAGGCTGGCTTTCCTGGTTGGCGTTCCGGCCGCCGTCGGCCTGTTCGTGCTGGCCCAGCCCATCATCGCCACGCTGTTCTTCCATGTGCCGGACCTGGCCGACAAGACCCACAACGTCATCATGACCAGCTGGGCCCTGATGGCCTATTCCCTTGGCCTGCTGGGTTTCACCCTGGTCAAGATCCTCGCACCGGGTTACTTCGCCCGGCAGGACACCCGGACGCCGGTGCGGGTCGGTTTCGTCGCCGTCGGTGTGAACGTGGCGCTCAATATCGCCATCGTCTACTGGCTGGTGAGGGAAGGTTTCGCGGCGCCACACGCCGGCCTGGCACTGGCGACGGGCGTGGCGGCTTTCGTCAACGCGGGCCTGCTTTACCGAGGGCTGCGCAAGCATGGCCATTTCACTCCGCTGGCGGGCTGGTGGCTCTTCCTTGGCCGGGTGCTGGCGGCCGCTGCCCTGATGGGCGGGCTGGTGGCCTACCTGGCAGGTGGCCTGGATGGCTGGCTGGCGGGCAATCTGTGGGAGCGTGCTTTCCGACTGCTGGGCATCGTGGCAGCGGGTGGTATCAGCTATGTGCTGGTGTTGCTGGCCAGCGGCTTGCGGCCGCGCCATTTCAAGGGGCTCTGAGCCCGCCGTCGGCCACATAGAATTCGCAGAAATTCTGCCTCGAAGGCTGCGCGGAGGGTGTCTTGGCGCGGCCTATCCGTATAATGTCAGCCTTTCTGCCACCGCAGGTCGGTCGGAATGTTCCAGCGGCCATTCGGCCCAACAGGTGAATCCAGCGTGGAAGTCATACGGGATCTGGTCAATTTGCGCCCCCGGCACCGAGGTTGCGTTGCCACCATCGGCAATTTCGATGGCGTGCACGTCGGCCACCAGGCGATACTTTCCGCCCTTCGCCGCCAGGCACTGGAGCACGAGTTGCCAGCGGTGGTGATCACCTTCGAGCCGACGCCCCGGGAGTTTTTCGCCCCGGAGAGCTGTCCGCCGCGGCTGACCGGTTTTCGCGAGAAAGTGGACATGCTGGAAAGCCATGGCGTGGACCGCCTGTTGCTGTTGCGTTTCGACCAGCGACTGGCCAGCCTGCCGGCGAGCGAGTTCATCGAGCGCATCCTGGTGAAGGGGCTGGGCGTCCGGCACTTGCTGATCGGCGATGATTTTCGCTTCGGCCAGGGCCGCGAGGGCGATTTCGCGATGCTGCGGGCTGCGGGCGAGCGACAGGGCTTCGGTGTCGATTCGACCCCGACCCAGACCCTGGACGACGAACGCGTCAGCTCGACCCGGGTGCGTGCTGCGCTGGCGACTGGCGAGCTGGCGGAAGCGGAGCGGCTGCTGGGTCGCAAGTACCGCATCAGCGGCCGCGTGGCGCATGGCGACAAGCTGGGGCGGACGATTGGCTTTCCGACGGCCAACCTGCGCCGTCGACAGGAGCGCCTGCCGCTGACCGGGGTATTCCTGGTCCGTTGCTATGGCCTGGCAAGCCAGCCAGTCTACGGCGCGGCGAATGTCGGCACCCGTCCGACCGTGGACGGCAAGAAGAACCTGGTCGAGGTACACCTGTTCGATTTCGAGCGGGACATCTACGGCCAGCACATCGAGGTGGAGTTCCTGGAAAAGCTTCGCGACGAGAAAAAGTTCGCCGATGTGGATGCATTGAAGGAACAGATACAGCAGGATGTGAACGACGCCCGCCTGCGACAGACCGAGTGGCAGAAGCGCGAACAGGCGATCTGAGCGATTTGAACCCCGAACCCGGCATCCTGCCGGGTTCAGAACGTGGAAAGAAGTGATTCGACCGTGAGCAAGAAGGGACAAGAATACAAGGCGACGCTGAACCTGCCGCAGACGGATTTCCCGATGCGCGGCAACCTGGCGCAACGCGAACCCGAGATGTTGAAGGCCTGGGCAGAGGAGGGTCGCTACGAGCGCATCCGCGAGGCCTGCGCCGGTCGCGAGAAATTCATCCTGGCCGACGGGCCGCCGTATGCCAACGGCGACATCCATATCGGTCATGCGGTCAACAAGATCCTGAAGGATGCAGTGGTCAAGTCCAAGACCCTGGCGGGTTTCGACGCACCCTACATTCCCGGCTGGGACTGCCATGGCCTGCCGATCGAGCTGCAGGTCGAAAAGAAAATCGGCAAGGCCGGGCACAAGGTCGATGCGCGCAAGTTCCGCGCCGCCTGCCGCGAGTACGCCCTCAAGCAGGTCGACAAGCAGCGCGAGGATTTCATCCGCCTTGGTGTGCTGGGTGACTGGTACCAGCCTTACCTGACGCTGGATCCGAAATTCGAAGCCGATGAAGTCCGGGCGCTGGCGAAAATCATTGCCAACGGCCACCTTTACAAGGGCTTCAAGCCCGTGCACTGGTGCATGGACTGTGGCTCGGCGCTGGCCGAGGCCGAAGTGGAATACAAGGACAAGACGTCGCCGGCCATCGACGTGCGCTTCCCGGTCATCGACGATGCCGATTTCCTGCGCCGCATGGAACTCGACAACCACGGTGGCGAGGGCCTGATTTCGGTCGCGATCTGGACGACCACGCCCTGGACGCTGCCCGCCAACCAGGCTGTGGCGCTGGCGGCTGACCTGGATTACGTGCTGGTCGAGATGGACGCCGGGCAGGGGCCGGAGCGGGTCCTGCTGGCCGAGGCCCTGCAGGAAGACGTTCTCAAGCGCATCAACGCCCAGCATCCGAAAGTCGTCGGTCGCTGCAAGGGCGAGGCGCTGGAAGGCGTGCTGCTCAAGCATCCGTTCTACGATCGACATGTGCCGGTGATCCTCGGTGACCATGTCACCACCGAATCCGGTACCGGTGCGGTGCATACCGCGCCCGGCCACGGCCAGGAAGACTTTGCGGTCGGTGTCGAGTACGACCTGCCGCTGGTCAACCCGGTGGATGGCAACGGCGTGTTCCTCGACTCGACGGAACTGTTCGCCGGCCAGTTCGTGTTCAAGGCCAACGACGCCATTGTCGAGACGCTGAGCGAGCGGGGCATGCTGCTGCACAACGTGCCTTACCAGCACAGCTACCCGCATTGCTGGCGCCACAAGTCACCGGTGATCTTCCGCGCCACCCCGCAATGGTTCGTGTCCATGGACCAGGAAGGCTTGCGCGCCAGGGCACGCGAGGAAATCAAGCAGGTCGCCTGGACCCCGGCCTGGGGCGAGAGTCGCATCGACGGCATGGTCGAGGGCCGGCCGGACTGGTGTATCTCCCGCCAGCGCACCTGGGGCGTGCCGATTCCGCTGTTCGTGCACAAGGAATCCGGTGAACTGCATCCGCGCACCCAGGATTTGCTGGAAGATGTCGCCAAGCGCATCGAAAAGGATTCCGTCGACGCCTGGTTCGAACTCGATGCCGGTGACCTGATCGGTGCCGACGCCGACCAGTATGAAAAGGTCAACGACATTCTCGACGTGTGGGTGGATTCCGGCCTGACGCACTACTGCGTGCTGGACCAGCGCGAGGAATTGCAGACGCCTGCCGATCTCTACCTCGAAGGCTCCGACCAGCACCGTGGCTGGTTCCAGTCTTCCCTGCTCACCTCGGTCGCGCTGCGCGGCACGGCGCCCTACAAGGGCGTGCTGACGCACGGTTTCACCGTCGACCAGCAGGGGCGGAAGATGTCGAAATCGGTCGGCAATGTCGTGGCACCGCAGAAGGTGATGAACCAGCTCGGTGCCGACGTGCTGCGCCTGTGGGTGGCCGCCACGGATTACCGCGGTGAGATGAGTGTCTCGGACGAGATCCTGAAGCGCATGGCGGACTCCTATCGTCGGCTGCGCAACACGCTGCGCTTCCTGCTGGCCAACATGAACGGTTTCGTGCCGGCTGAACATGCCGTGGCACCGAAGGACATGCTGTCGCTGGATCGCTGGTTGCTGGAACGCACCCGCGAGTTGCAGGCTGAGGTGCTGGAAGCCTACGAGCGCTACGAGTTCCATGCCATCTACCAGAAGGTCCACAACTTCTGCATCGTGGATCTCGGCAGCTTCTACCTGGATGTGATCAAGGACCGCCAGTACACCACCCAGGCCGACAGCCTGGCGCGGCGTTCCTGCCAGACGGCGCTGTATCACGTCGCCGAGGCAATGACCCGCTGGCTGGCGCCGATCCTGAGTTTCACCATGGAAGAGGCCTGGCAGGAACTCCCGGCACCGCCAAAGGACAAGCGACCGGCATCGGTGTTCATGACTACCTGGTACGAGATCCCGGGAGAAGCCAAGCAGGTCGATGACATCGACTGGGACACCGTGCTGCATGTCCGCCAGGCGGTTTCGCGCCTGCTGGAAGGGCTGCGCAAGGACGACCGTATCGGTTCCTCGCTGGACGCGGATGTTTCGCTGTTTGCCGAGGGCGAGCTGTTCGACAAGCTGGCGGCGCTAGGCGACGAACTGCGATTTGCGCTGATTGTTTCGAGCGCAACCGTGGCACGCAGTGGCGACCGACCCAGGGATGCCAGCACCGACGACGAGGCGCCGGGGCTGTGGATGCATGCCGACAAGTCCGGCAATGACAAGTGCGTACGTTGCTGGCACCGCCGCGAAACCGTTGGCCAGGCTGCCGAGCATCCGGAGTTGTGTGGCCGTTGTGTCGAGAATGTCGCCGGCGATGGCGAACAGCGTCGTTTTGCCTGAGGAGCGCAGGATGAATTTCAGACTCTGGGCCGTGCATCGTCCCGTCAACTGGTTGGTACTGTCGGCCATCATTGTCGTGCTGGACCAGCTCACCAAGACGCTGATCACCTGGGAGATGCAGCTGTTCGACGAGATTCCGCTGCTGCCGATCCTGAACCTGAAGCTGCTTTACAACGAAGGGGCCGCCTTCAGCTTCCTCGCCGATGCCGGTGGCTGGCAGCGCTGGTTCTTCATCGTGCTTGGCACGGCCGTGTCGGTCTTCATCATGATCTGGTTGCGAAAGCTGCCCAAGGACCAGACCTGGATGCTGCCGCTTTCGCTGGCCTTGATCCTTGGCGGGGCGCTCGGCAACGTGATCGATCGCGTGATTCATGGGCATGTCATCGATTTCATCGATTTCTATTACGGCAACTGGCACTTTCCGGCCTTCAACGTTGCCGACATCGCCATTTCGATCGGTGCCTTCTTTTTCATACTCGATACCGCGCTGGATATTCACGAAAGCGGTTCGCGGCCGGACCAGCCGGCCAAGCCGAGGCGACACAAGCGTTGAGGTGCCAGCAGGGTGCATGGCTGCTGAAGTGACATTCAATCCAAAAAAAACCCGCCGGAAGGCGGGTTTTTTTCATGCCGTGCTTTGGTCTACCAGCAGTCGCTCACCGTACCGGTGCCACTCACACCTCGTTCCTGGTTGTTGTCCAGCGTCAGGTTGGCGCATTCAAGATCGTTGTTGCCTTGCGAGTTCACCGGTGTGGCCGTCAGCGTGAAGCTGCGCGTGGTCGGCGTGGCTGCACTGATCTGGTAAACCACCTCTGCGCTGGCGTTGGCCGCCAGGCGGTTGCCGTTCACGTCGATGAAATAGGGGTTGGCCGGCATGCCAAGATTGGTGAGGTCCGAGGCATACTGCTTGTTGTCCATGAAAAACGTTTCCTGGCGGCTGGCGATCGAATTCAGTTCCGACTTGGCCAGGCTGCGCTTGGTGCGGGTCACGTATTCGGAATAGGCCGGGTAGGCAACGGCGGCCAGGATGGAGATGATGGCTACCACTACCATCAGCTCGACCAGTGTAAAGCCCTGTTTCAATTTCATTGTCATTCCCCCTGTTTCTGGCCGGCCGACCCGCGTTCACGGGCCGGCCACGTTTCTTTACCGGAACGAGCATGCCACTCCGGCAGGCAGAAGGCCAGACGCGATCAGTACGAGTCGCGGTCCTCCACTTCGTACCAGTAGGTCCGCCAGGTGCTCTTGTCACCGACATTGATGACGTCACTGCCGACCAGCAGGAACTCGCCACCATAGGCCACGCCACCCGCGGGAATGCCTGCGGCGCTGACGTCGGTGAAGGCGTCGGTTGCATCGAGAATCTCGTCATTCTCGCCATCACCATCCGAATCGGTTGTCGAGTCGTTGTACTCGTTGTAATTGAGCACCGGTCGACCGTCATCAAGACCCAGGGTGTAGAGCAGGCCCGAACCCTCCGACGGTCCGCAGGTCTGGACGTCGACCGGATCGATTTCATCCGTGGTCTTGCCGAGCGGCAGGTAGCTGGTGGCAAAGACCTGGTTGGCGACAGTCAGCGGGCTGGACAGCAGTTTCTCGCCCGTGCCCTGTGCCAGTTCGTACTTCCAGCCGTTCGACAGCAGGCCACCCGGATCGCAATTGGCGACGGTATCGGTGCCGAGACAGTAATCCGTCACGTCGAGCAGGTCGCCGATCACGAAGTTCTGGTCTGGAACCGTGTAGGTCGCGCTGGCACCCGAGGTGTATCGATCCTTGATCACGAAGATGAAATTGTCGGTCGGCGTGCTGCCCACCGGACGATCCAGCGGGTTGGCCCGATCGCCCGAACCGATGATCACGGCGTCATACTTGCCAGCGTCGCCCGGGCCGTCTTTCGACTGCACGACGTCCGGCGCATGGAAGAAGCGTCGATCGCCGACACGCGTGGAGTCGGAGCCGAGATTGGCCAGCAGGCTGACCTGCCAGTTGTCGGTCGTACCGGACATGTCGATGCGCCAGACCTTGCCGCCCGTGTCGCCGACATAGCCACGGTCGACGTAACCGTCACCATCGGTATCGACGGTCGCGATGTCCGACGGGATGCTGTCCGTCAGGCTGGCATGGTAGTAGATGGTCGATGTCGACGTGCCCGAACCGCCGACGGCTTTCCAGATCAGCGCACCGGTCTTGGCATTCACCACGTAAATGGCGTTGCCTTCCGAATCGGCCGTGCCGGCGCCGGTTTCGGAACGGGCATCCTTGTTGGTGTCATAACCACCAGGGAAGACGACGATCGGCACGGCAGGCTGCGAGCCCAGCGCGCCATCGACGTCGATCTCGCCCACTTGAGGCTGCGCCCAGGTCTGGCCGAGCTCGTCGAAATCGCCACCGGTCGTCTTGGTGATGCGCCAGCGCAGGCTTGGCGATTCCGGCGTGGTCACATCGAGAGCGTAGTAGGCCTTGCCGCCACGACGCAGTCCGAAGAACAGCAGGGCGGTATCTTCGCTGGATTCGATCGTACCGTTCTGGTTGATGTCTTCGAGGTAGGCTGCGGGCGGTCCGTCCACGGTATAGCTCGGGCCGGTGTCGATATCGTTGTCATAGCGCACCGACAGCTCGCCCATCACTTCCTGCGGAATGAAGCCCCAGACTTCCTTGCCGCCTTCCGTGACATTGCTGTTGCCATTGTCATCGGTGTCCTTGAAGAAGTGCATGAAACCGTCATTGGTCGACATGGCGATGTAGATGTCCGGATTTTCGGTAGCAGTATCCGGGTCGGCGAGGTTGCCGAAATTGATCGGCAACGGTCGCGAATGCAAGGGATCGCCGAGCATCCACGGACGGGCCTCCTCGCGGATACCGTCGTTGTCGAGATCCTGGACGTCCATGCCGCGGGTATGCGCGATGTAACGCGCCGCCAGGGCGGTATCGGTCGTTCCCAGCGCGGTCAACAGCGCGGCAACCGTGGTGGAGTCGGTATTGAACGGCTGCAAGCTGTTGGTGATGCCGTTGGTTACCACGGCCGAATCATAGTAGAGGTTCCGATAGCCTGCGCCATTCGAGAAGCCGGGCGAGACGCCGGTAATGAAGCCAGGGATCTTCTGGCCCGCACCGCCACGGGTCACGGAACGACCGTCAGCGCCGTCGACTTCGAGCTCGTCCGGATCGGCCGGCGGCAGGTCGGCCGTCATGGTCCAGAAGGTTTCGGCATCGAACTCGATACGGCCATCCGAGGCGATGGCGCGCTCGCCATTGGAGTCGACCAGCGCGGCAACCTTGTTGCCGTCGGCGTCGACATCATCCACGCCGTCGCCATCGAGGTCCGTTTCCACGCGCAGCTTCTTCAGGTTGCCGGCCCAGAAGGGCTTGTTTTCGCCATCGGCTTCGAACAATGCCAGGTACACGCTGTCGAGAGTCTGCGAACGGTTGAAGACGTTCACCGGCACGGAGGCCGCCACGAAGGTCGTCGAAACGCTCAGGATCTCATTGAAAATGCGGCTGATGGTTTCCACCAGCTCGGCAGGATCTTCACTGAAAATCAGGACTTCGTCCGTGCCGCCAGCCGTTGCATAGCCGTTGGTGGTGTTGTTGTCCGACGACTCGGTGACCACGAAGTAGGAAATCACGGTCTGCTCGCCGGCGATTTCCGCGGCCGTGCCGAAGGTACCGTCAGCCAGGTCGACGTCCCGCAGGTACTCGATCACGGTGTCGAAGGAATTGTTATTGCCAGACAGGTTGATGCCGGCCATGCCGCCATTGGCCTTGGTGGCCGTGATTGCATCATCCGAGTCGCTGTCCTGGTTGGAGACCTGGTCGAGGAAGTTGATCACGAAGATCTTCGAGCAAAGGTCGGCCGGGTCGAGCGGGGATATGTAGGTGTTGTCCGAGTTTCCCGGGGTCTCGATGTTCTCGTCCCAGGATGCGCCCGCGTTGTCGACATCGATGTTCTGCGAATTGTTGGTGCCGAAGTCGGTGTAACCGTTATGGCCGTTGTAGATGCCCTGGCCGGTCAGGTAGCGGAAGAACTCGAAATACAGCTCCTTGCCCTGGAACGAATGCGACACGTTACCCTGCGGGGTCGGAATGGATTGCATCACCTTGAAGAAGGCTTCCTTGTTGCCGTTCGAGTCGCCTGCATACATCGACCGGAAACCGGACAGGATGTAGCCGCCATTGGAGCACTTGACTGCATCGAAGCCGACACAGTTGTTGTTGTTGTCGTGACTCATCATCAGGCCGACCTTCACACCATCGAGTTCGTCGAACACGACGACAAGCGAAAGGCGCAGGATGTCGAAGAACGTCAGCTGACTGGTTCCGATATCGGCCAGGATCGCGTCGACCAGTGCAGGGGCGTCGGTCAGGTTCCGGAAATATTCTGCCTCGGTGCATGACGTCGAACTGGCATCGGAACAAATGGTCGAGGCCAGGTTGGAGCGATAGTCCAGTGACAGCATGACCAGTGGTTCCGACCCCAGTGAGGAGTTCGGATCGAGGTAGACGTCCGTGTCGTCAGCCTGGGCCGGGATGCAGATCCCGGCAAGCAGGGCGGTAATAAAAAATGTCTTGAGCGTCTTCATGTGCATCACCTTGCCGTAGTTGGCGGGCTGCGAAATCAGGATCAATTGGCAATAAGGACCAGCACGCCTTCAACGATGTCGGCATTGCCTTCACCGACATCGGAGGCGTCGAAAGTTCCGCGTACTTCGAACGTTGCTACCGAGTAGTTCGGCAGGCTGTACCCCTGGATGCGCGGTGCAGGCTTGGTCAGCGGCGACACGCGCTCGACGACGACCTCGACGAAGCCCTCGTCGATGTCGTTCTGGAAGGTCGTTGCCTGGTCTTCGAGAATGATGGAATAACGCGTGCAGGCTTCGGCCGAGTTCACCAGGCAGGTCGTCTCGCCGACACCGCCGATGACAGGCGTGTTCGAGGTATTTGCAATGGTCGCATCGATGATTGCCTGTGCCTTCTGGGCGGCCTGGGCATTCATTTCGTCGTTGTTGGCCATTCGCAGTTCGATGATGCTGGAGCGCATGGCCGACAGGCTGATCAGGGTAATGATGATCAGGAAGATCAGCGCCATGAACAACGCGGCACCGGATTGTCTGTTTCGATGGTTCATTTTCGTTCCGTTGACACCTGGTCGGTGGATATCAATTCGTGATCAGGCGCGCAGCAATCGGGTTGCGCGTCTGGATGGTTGTCGTGAAGACGCGGCGGAAGTATCCGTCCGCCGGCGTGTACGTCGGCAGGTTCGATATGTCGTAACTCTTGCCGTTGGTGTAACCCTGGGTAAGCTGCGTGCCTCGCGACAGCAGGAAAATCCGTACTGCAGCAAGTTCTTCGGAATTCGCGGTGTCGACGTTGGTAACCCACTGTTCGGGGAATCCGTCATCGTCGTCATCCAGTCCGAATTCGACCTGCATGTTCTCGATACCCTGGGCCATGCAATCGGTTTCGACAGAGGCAGTGTCGGAATCCCAGTAGCGCCGGACCAGCGACGGAATGTTGTCGCCGGCGCGGCAGTAACTGCGCACGTACCAGATGGTCGCAGCATATTCCCAGTACTCGTATGGCGTCGGAACCGCCGAATTCGGAGCTGCGCTGCCCGGCAGCATCACGCCGACCGTGCCGTTTGTCTGCAGGTAGTAGGCATTCGCATCCAGGGCGTCCTCGGCAGCGGCAATGCCCAGTTCGGCCAGCGTATCGGCGGTCGTGTCGGAGGTGCGTACGCCCTCGACCCGGCGAATGGAAATCGCATCGGAAGTCGGAACAAGGTCGTCAAGGTTGACCGACCAGTCAAAAGCCTGGGCACCGGCTGCATTGTCCAGCGCCAGGATGGGCGACTCGTACTCGGTGAATGCGACACCGGCGAGCGTGGCATCGTTACCCAGCAGGGTGCCCGCCAGCATCGGTCCCCAGAAGCCGGCCATCGACACCTCGCGCTGCAGTTCGTTCATCGCAAAGCGACCTTCCTGCTGCATGGTGGCGATGATCTCGTCCTGCGAGAAATTGCGGCGTGATTCGACGAACAGCGTGGCCATGCCACCCACGATGATCAGGCCGAGGGCCATGGCGATCATCAACTCGGGCAGGCTCATGCCGCTGTTACGGGCTCGATTCACTGGGTGCTTGGCTGGCAACATTCGAGACAACCTCATGGCGACATGTATGTGGTGAACATCAGGACACGACGGTAGGCATCGTTGGTGTCATAGCCGCCGGCGCCGCAGGAGCCAAGACCGTTGATGCCATTGTCGATGACCGGGTTGCTCAGTTCCGTGGTGCCGCGCCAGGCGATGATCACGAAGTACGTGCCTTCACCGCCGGCTGCCGGTCCCCGTACGCAGGCAGAGGGGTCGACAAGACCACCCGAATTGCCTTCCGATACACCATCCAGTGCCTGTTCCCATTCATACAGGTCGAATGCCGCCATCTGCTCGGGCGAGCACGACACGCCGTTGTCGCACATGACGCCAGGTGCGCCCAGGCTGCCCATGCCGAGATCCTCCACCAGGTAGAGATCCCAGTCATCGTCATCGGCAACCCGCATGCGCTGGATGATGTCCTTTGCCAGCAGGGTGGCAGTGGTGCGCTGCACGGCATCATAGTTGGCCTTCTTGGACACGATTTGCAGGCCGGCGACCGTGAGGATGCCGACCGCAAACACGAACAGTGCAATCATCACTTCGATCAGCGTGAAGCCGCGTCGGGCCGTCAGGTTTCGTCCGTGCATGATCATGGCGTGCAACTCGTCGGGGTGGCGTTGTCCAGGTCGGTATCGCTGGCCTGTGTCCGGCCCGAGCGGAAAATCAGCACCATGCGGGATTCGTCGAGTCCGCGGCTGTCACAGATGATGAACTCGGCCTGGTCATTGCCCGCATTGGTCTCGGCGCGGCCATTGGCCTTGTACTGCAGCATGGTATGGGCGGCGCCGACGGTCGGCCCCGAGGGTCCTGCGTCCACGAGGAAGATCGCGGCAGCATTGTCCGGGGTCCAGTTCTCGTCTTCGTCGACAAAGCCGATCCAGCCGTCTTCCCAGTCACCGCCACTGCAGGTGGCATTGTCGGTGGAAGGGCAGAGCACCGTGGTCTGGTTGCGCTTGATGGCTTCGCTGCGGGTCTGTTGCAGCGAGGCGATGAGGTCGTTGACGGCAGCCGTGCGGTTGTTGTTCTGGATGAACTCCTGAACACCAGGGATGCCCACGGTCAGCAACACCGCGGCCAAGGCGATGGTGACCATCAGTTCAATCAGTGTAAATCCGGATACCTTTTTCATGCACTCGACTATAGGCCGAGTGTGGCGCACCACAACAGCAACGCCGATGAGTGGTAAAAATTATCCGATGGGTCGGAAACCCCACATTATCAGGGGCCTCAGGGGCAATTGGGCGGGTTGGAATTCGCGTCCATGCGGGACTGCCTCGGGCGACCATTGGGGGCAATGGTGATTCTCCGGCCATCCTCGTTCTGCGCATTCACGCAGACCGACAGGGAAGAATTGCCGGTCACGTTCTGCAGCCCGGGTCGAAAGCCGATCCGGCCCGTCACATTGTTGCTGGGTATGGTGACGCCAGCCAGCCGTTCTCGCTGGATCAGCAGGGCTTCGCCCGGTGGGTCGAAGTTGTTGTCGCCGTCGTCATCCTGGAACAGGATCCAGCCGTTTTCCCAGCGGCTGTTCAGGCTGCAGCCGGTTTCGGCGGTGCCGGTGCACAGCAGGAGGTTCCGCCCTTCGTTCAGGGACATCACCCGCGCGGCCTGGATGTCCCCGACCAGCTGATTGACTGCAGCAGCGCGTCGATTGCTTTGCAGGTACTGTTGCAGGCCGGGAATGCCGATGCCGACCAGGAGGGCGGCAATCGCGATGGCCAGCATGACCTCGATGAGGGTGAACCCGAGCGCTGCGCGGCGGCCGGGGAAGGGCAGGGCGACTGGTTGATCGTGCATGAGGACCTCCTCGGGCTGCCGGGCGGCGGAGGCGTGCGGTCGGCAGCAAAAGTGCCGTGGTAATGGAGCCGCCGGGAATCCGGTGGCACAATAAGGCGCCTAAACTGTACACACCATCAGGGAAACTCAGGGGATTCGGATCTGAATGGCTAAGGACAACGCCGATGTCATCGTCGTAGGAGCCGGGGTATTTGGTCTCCTGACGGCGCGGGAATTGCACCGGGCGGGCCTGAAGGTGATGCTCGTGGACAGCGGTCAGCCAGGCCGTGAAGCCTCCCGTGCCTCGGCGGGCATTCTTTCCCCGCTCTATCCCTGGCGGGCCCCCGGCCCCATCCAGGCGCTGGCGCACTGGTCCCAGCAGTATTACCCGGTCCTTGCCGACGATATGCGTCGCGAGACCGGTCTTGACCCCGAATTGACCAACAGTGGCATGCTGGTTTTCGATGAAGCCGAGCTGCAGGTTGCCAAGGCCTGGGCTCGCTACAGTGCCCGTCCGCTGGATTTCCTTGATGAGTCCCAGTTACTGGCCTGCGAGCCAGGGCTGGCAGGCTCACCCCGCGACGCCGCGGTTTTCCTGCCGACCGTGGCGCATATTCACAGTTCGCGCTTCATGCGTGCCCTGACCGAATCCATCTACAGCCAGGGCATTCCCATCCGCGAGGACACCCGGGTCGAGAAGCTGCTTGTCGAGAATGGCAAGGTCACCGGCATCAAGACCTCGCTGGGCGAGCTTTCCACGGGGCGGGTGGTCATCGCCGCGGGCGCGTGGTCCGGTGAAGTGCTGGAAGCCTCGGAACTGGCCCTGGACGTGCGTCCGGTCCGTGGCCAGATCATCCAGTTCGATGGTCCTCCCGGGCTGCTGTCGCGCATCCTGCTGGCGGATGGCATGTACATTCTGCCGCGGCGCAACGGCCGCATGCTGGTTGGCAGCACGCTGGAAGATGTCGGCTTTGACAAGGGCATCACCCGGGAAGCGGCGGAGACGCTCAAGGACATGGCGGTATCGATCATGCCCGCGCTGGCCGGCCTTCCCGTGCAGCGCCAGTGGTCTGGCTTGCGGCCGTCCACTACCGACCAGATGCCTTATATCGGCCGGCATCCGGATATCGAGGGCCTGTTCTTCAATACCGGCCATTACCGTCATGGCATGACCACGGCGCCGGCGTCCGCTCGCCTGCTGGCTGATATCCTTCGAGAGGAAGTGCCCATTCTTGATCCCACCGCCTACCGGGTCGGCCGCTAGCGTGCTGCAAAGGGTGTGAGAATGACTAAAAAACACAGTGAAAACAGTAACTTGGAGGGTATCCTCCGCGATCGCCGGATATTGCCGACCGGCCAGCGACTGGCCGTCGCGCGGGTCACACTGGCGGAACCCCGGCACATGACAGCCGAGCAGGTGCATGTCGCTGTCCAGGACAGTGGCGATACGGCCTCGCTGGCGACTGTCTACAACACCCTCAAGCTGTTTACCGAGCGAGGCTTGCTGCGCGAGGTGATCGTCGAGCCAGGCCGCGTCTTCTATGACTCCGAGACCCGGCCCCACCACCACTTCTACGACGTGGATAGCGGCAAAATCACGGATATCCCGGCCTCCCAGCTGGCCCTGCTGGCGCTGCCCGAGCCACCGGCGGGCAAGGCGATTGCCGATGTGCAGGTCATTGTGCGGATTGGCGATGCCGATTGATTGCCGGCCCCGGGCTTCTTCTATATACTCCTGCGCCGCACTCCGCCGGAATAGCTCAGTTGGTAGAGCAACGGTTTCGTAAACCGTAGGTCCGCAGTTCGAATCTGCGTTCCGGCACCAGAATTCAAAAGCCCGCCCTCGGCGGGCTTTGTCGTTTCCGGGACATGGTGCTGACCACGGCCGCGAATTTCATTAGTCTCGTGCACCTATGGACGCCATTCCCGATCTCGAGCTCGAGCAGATTCCCGCGTGGCTGTTTGCCACCCTGGCCGATGGCGCCGCACGGCGACAGGCCGCCATGCATGTCCTCACGCTGGCCACCATCGAAAACGCCGAACCTCGCCAGCGCACCATGGTGTTGCGTGGCGCATCGGCTGCAGAAGGGTGGTTGCAGTTCCATACCGATCGTCGCAAGAGCCTGCTGGATGCCCTCGAGCATGGCGCCAGCCTTTCCTGGTACTCGCGTGGCCTGAAACTGCAATGGCGTGCCCGAGTCCGCCTGCAGGACATGACCGGCACGGTTGTCGAAGACACCGCCTGGGCCCGGACGCGCGACCTCAGTCGCCGGTGTTACCGGCAGTCGCTGCCGCCAGGCACGCCGGTCGAAAAGGCGGGCGAGAGCGGACCGCCGGTCGGGGAGGGCCGC
>JAWWBS010000018.1 GCA_033720895.1 Gammaproteobacteria bacterium | reverse complement strand
GGCCCATCAGGAAGACGCCGGTTTCACGGCGCCAATCCCAGGTCCGTTCAGTCATCGATACTGATCAGGCCCGTCCGGATCGCGTACTTGACCAGGCCGGGCACGTTCCGGATGCCCGTG
Organism: Gammaproteobacteria bacterium; assembly: GCA_033720895.1. NCBI lineage: Bacteria > Pseudomonadati > Pseudomonadota > Gammaproteobacteria > Gammaproteobacteria bacterium. Next base: position 30,693 of record JAWWBS010000018.1, on the reverse strand, counting down.
TTGTCCATCAGCTGGGCCCGATGGGTCTCAACCGTCTTGGGGCTGACACAAAGCTCCTCGGAAATTTCGCGGGTCGACTTGCCTTCGGCCACGCATTGCAGGATTTCCCGTTGGCGCGGTGTCAGGCGCTCCAGCGGCGAGCGATATTTCTCGTAGTTTTCAAGGTATTCGTCGATCAGGGTTTTCGAAATCGTAGGTGTCAGGTAGGTCTTGCCAATGGTGACCGACCGCAGAGCTATGCCAAGCTCCTCGGTAGCGGCGTCCTTCAACAGGTAACCGGAGGCTCCAGCCCGCAAGGCCTGCAATACGTAATGCTCGCTGGCATGCATGGACAGCATGATGACCTTGGTATCGGGATAATCCTTGGCGACACGGGCGGCCACCTCAAGCCCGTTCAGACTTGGCATGGCAATGTCCAGCAAGGCAATATCCGGCCCCTTCTCCTTGATCATCTGCAACGCCCTGCGCCCGTCCCCTACTTCGCCAACGACCTCCACGTCGTTCATTTGGTCCAGCAACTGGCGAATGCCTGCACGCACCAGGCCATGGTCATCAGCCAGCATGACTGTGAGACTCCCCATCATGATAATTTCCTCTTTGATCACAGACTTTGACGGATTCAAAAAGACTGAAGCCGCTGTTCGTGGCTGCCAGGACCACCCGTGGCAATTTCCCCACAAACCAAAGTATTGGAGCTAATCATTGAGCTTTGTATGAGACCAAACCTGAGTTTTAGCTTCGAAATACATGAGGAAACCCGCGTTAAGACCCCATACTGCCGGGAAATCTCCTAGTCCGCGGGTATCAGAGGGCAATTCAGGATAATGACGGTACCTTGCCCCGGAGCGCTGACGACCTCCAGGCTCGCACCAACCAGGGCTGCGCGTTCGCGCATGCCAAACAGCCCGGCGCTTTTTCCCTGGTAAGCAGCCGCCAGGACGGACTCTGCGAGGAACCCGCGACCGGCATCCCGAACTTTCAACCGCAAGCTGTTGGCGGATACCAAGCACTCGATGTCCACGCTATCCGAAACCGAATGCTTGATGGCGTTGGTGACGGCTTCCTGTGCAATTCGAAAGACGGTTGATTCGATATCGTGGCGCAACCGGGGAATTTCCGGCGGGATGTGAGCGATGACCCGAACGCCGGTGATCTCGGTCGTACGGCTGGCGTAGGCCGCCAGCGCGGCCGACAGGCCAAGATCATCCAGCGCGGTGGGTCGCAGGTCCAGCGAGAGATTGCGCACCTGGGCCATCAACTCATCGAGCTGGTCGATGGTTGCCTGTCGACTGGCGGGGCCGCTGCAGGCGGCTGCGCCGGATATGGCCATCTTGAGGAAGGCCAGCTGCTGGCCGATTTCATCATGCAGCTCTCGCGCCAGGTGTCGCCGCTCCGTTTCCTGGATCTCGATGAGCTGCCTGGCGAGCCAGCGATGCTGCTCGGCCTGCACGCGAATGGTCTGGCGAGTGATTGCATCGGCGGTGGCATCGATCAGGCACAACAGCCACTGGCTCCCTGACAGCCGCAGCGCCTTGATCTGGACATGCCGTATCCGCTTGCCACCTGGTGCTTCAAGGCGGCAATTCAGCGCCGAACCATGCGTGGCGCTGGCGGCCAGCCATGTGGAGAACGGCCGCTGGTCATCCATGCTCAGGTAGTCGAGGAAGGCACGGCCGCTGGCAATGCCGATGACCGCCAGCAGGTCGGAGCCGCCCGACAGGGTATCGGTGACCTCGCCTTGCCGCAGCAGCACGATATCGTGACGGGACAATCCAGCCAGCATCAAGGCGAGCGTCCTGGCACGCCAGAAAAACCTGGGCCGCACAATGACCTCCTTGTCATTGTCTGTCGAGTCGATGCACCCGGCCGGAGCCGGGCTGTCAGCCAGTTATGGAGCGGGTGAAGGGAATCGAACCCTCATCTGCAGCTTGGGAAGCTGCGGCCCTGCCATTAGACGACACCCGCCTGTGATTTACCGGCTCATGGCGCAGCGGGATGCTCCATTTCGACACGCTGCCCCACGGCTACGTCCACCAGCTGGGTCACGGTCTGGGCGGCATCCGGCCACGTAACCGTGATCGAGCTTACCGTCGTGGCCTCGCCAAGGCCGAAATGCAGGAACCGCGGCTCCTGCGACAGGTAATTCTGCCCGAGCTGGAGCTGTTGTACATAGGTGCCTGCCGGAGTATTGACCGTCACCTTTGCACCCACGGCGCTGCGATTGCCTGCCGGACCTCGCAGAGCAACCTGGATGTAATTGCCGACTTCCAGGCGATTACGGAAGACGGACGGCACGCCACCGTTATTGGCAATCAGCACGTCGACGCGCCCGTCTCCATCGTAATCCGTGCACAGAACGCCACGTCCCTGGCCGGTATGGCCGAGCTGGTAAAGGTCTTCGCTGGCCGAGAAGCTGCCGTCACCGTTCGACATGAACAACCGCGAGGGATCTCTCAGGAAAGCCGCCAGAGGGTCATCCGGATCGTCGTAATCCGAGCCGACCTGTTCCATGCCCGCGGTCTGGAAAATGTCAGGATGCCCGTCATTGTCGAAATCGGCGAAGCAGCTGCCCCAGCCCCAGGCACCGCGGCGAACGCCGGCCTGGTCGGTCACATCGACAAAGGTACCTGCGTCATTGCGGTACAGGCGATTGCCGGTCTCACCGCCGAGGTAATCCTTGGAGTCGGTGCTCAGGTTGTAAATGCTGGATACGAACCAGTCGAAATCACCGTCAAGGTCGTAATCCGCCACCGCATTGCCCATGCCGTTTTCATCGGTAATGACATCGGTGGTCGCGTCCGTGAACGAGGCCCCGGCGTTGTTGATCAACAATTGCGTGCCCTCGAAATCACCCACCAGGAAGAGGTCCGGATAGGCGTCACCGTTGACGTCCGCAAAAATCGGGGTGAACGAATGCTCGCCCAGGAACGCACGATCCGGCGGACGCCAGCTGGGGATGATCTCGACGATATCGCTGACATCGGTGAAGTTGCCGTTGCCATCGTTCTCGTAGAGATAGTTGGTCGCGGGATTGCCCTGCCAGACACGCCCCCAGTGGGCAAAGAACAGGTCGACATCACCATCCAGGTCGAAGTCGGTTGCCGCCATCGAGAAAGTACCCTTGTCCACCAGGATGCCGGTCGACGCAGTATCTTCGGTGAAGGTGCCATCGCCATTGTTCCGGAACACTTCCACATCGGTGCTGCGGTACTGGATGGAAATGAAGTCCTCCCAGCCATCATCATCGATATCGACAAAGTAACCGGCCAGGTCCAGGCCCGTCGGGTTGATTCCGGCGTTGTCCGGCACGGCCTCGAAACTCGATCCGTTGTAGGTGTACAACTGGCCGCGGGTATTCCTGCCATAGGCAACATACAGGTCCAGCTGGCCATCATTGTTGTAGTCACTCATTGCCAGACCACCGCCCATGAAATGCATGTTCTGCAGCGGGACGTCTTCCTGGATATCGACACACATGCCCGCAGCATCGGCCACCTGCGAAAAGTAGCCGGACCCGCCGGTGCCAATGCACGCATCCGGCTTGTCGCCGGAGGAGCCACCAGCGCCACCGGCATCGCCAGTCGTGTCGGAAGAACCGGACCCGCCGCCACAGGCAGACAGCAACAGCGCCGCAAGGACGGCACTCAGACGAATTTCAGAAGTCATTTCTACCTCGGTAGGAAAGCAGCCATGTAACGACCCCGAGAGTTCCACAAAACACAGGGGGGTTTCCAGTGGGGAAACCGCGTTTTCCTTATTTCATCGGATATTTGGCCTGAAATTACTGATAAATCAGGTAGAATTGCCGCCGCTGTCCCCACCCCGGAGGTCTGGCAAGCATGCAAGTCACAATCAACGGCGAACAGCGCGACGTCCCGGCTGGCTTGAGTGTCGCCGAGTTGCTGCTGGAACTCGGTTACGGCGAGCGCCGGGTTGCCGTCGAGCGCAATGCGGATATCGTCCCTCGCAGCCAGCATGACACCACCCGGCTGGAGGAAAACGACAGCATTGAGATCATTCAGGCCATTGGTGGCGGCTGACAACAAGCACCCAGGAGCACAATGATGTCGGAACACAAGGACAAGCCCCTCCTTCTCGCTGGTCGCGAATACCAGTCGCGCCTGCTGGTCGGTACCGGCAAGTACAAGGATTTCGAAGAAACCAGACAGGCCATCGAGATGTCGGGCGCCGAAATCGTCACCGTTGCCCTGCGACGCACCAATCTTGGCCAGAATCCGGACGAACCCAACCTGCTGGACGTGTTATCCCCGGACAAGTACACCATCCTGCCCAACACCGCCGGCTGCTACACGGCCCAGGACGCCATCCGGACCTGCCGGCTGGCGCGCGAGCTGCTGGACGGCCACACGCTGGTCAAGCTGGAAGTGCTGGGCGACGAGAAAACCCTGTTCCCGGATGTCACCGCCACCCTGGAAGCGGCGGAAACCCTGGTCAAGGAGGGCTTCGAGGTCATGGTTTACACCTCGGACGACCCGCTGATCGCCAAGCGCCTGGAAGACATCGGCTGCGTCTCGGTCATGCCGCTGGCCGCACCGATCGGCTCCGGTCTTGGCATCCGGAATCCCTACAACATCCTCGAGATCATCGAGAACGCAAACGTTCCCATCCTGGTGGATGCCGGCGTAGGCACCGCGTCCGATGCGGCCATTGCCATGGAGATGGGGTGCGACGGTGTCCTGATGAATACCGCCATCGCCGCAGCACGGAATCCGGTCCTGATGGCCTCGGCCATGAAGAAGGCCATAGAAGCCGGTCGCGAGGCCTTTCTCGCCGGGCGCATGCCGAAGAAACGCTACGCCTCGGCCTCCTCGCCCCTCGATGGCACCTTTTTCTGAGCACCGAACGTTTGCCTGACACGATGACCGCCGACTCCGACAAGCCACAGCGCAAGATTCGAAGCTTCGTACGCCGCGAGGGCCGACTGACACCAGGCCAGCAGCAAGCGCTGGACACCTGGCTGCCAAAGTACGCCCTTCCTGCCGAGGGCATGCTCGATTTCGAGCAGGTCTTCGGCCGATGCGCGCCGGTCACGCTGGAAATAGGCTTCGGCAATGGCGACACGCTGTTCGAACTGGTGCAGCGCCATCCCGAGCGGGATTACATCGGGATCGAGGTGCATCGACCCGGCGTTGGTCGCCTGCTGAAACACTGTGGCGAGGCCGGTCTCGACAACCTGCGGGTGTCGGACGAGGACGCCGTGGAAATCCTGCGCCATCGGGTCCGGGACGGTTCGCTTGATCGCGTGTTGCTCTACTTCCCCGACCCCTGGCCCAAGAAGCGTCATCACAAGCGACGCATCGTGCAACCGCCCTTCGCGGAACTGGTAGCCAGCAAGCTGGCGCAAGGTGGCGAGTTTCACATGGCGACCGACTGGCAGCCCTATGCCGAGCACATGCTGGAAGTGATGTCGGCAGCAGAAGCGTTCGTAAACACGGCAGATGATTACGCGCCGCGGCCCGAACAACGGCCACTGACCAAGTTCGAACAGCGCGGCCAGAAGCTCGGCCATGGCACCTGGGATCTGATTTTCAGGAAGCGCTGAAACTTCACTGGCTGCGTTCACCCGCCGGCCAGGTACGTCCTCAACCCATCCAGCACGAACTGCACCGCCAGGGCGGAAAGGATCACGCCCAGCAAACGGTCGATCACGTTTGCACCGGTTTCACCCAGCAGCTTCATGATCCTGCCCGCCAGCAGCAATGCCACCAGCGCCATCAACAAGACCACGGCCAGGGTTCCCAGCAAGGCCCAGAAAAGCACCTCGTTGTCGCGGGCATCGCCGAGTACCAGCAGGATGGTCGTCAGCGCACCGGGACCCGCCAGCAAGGGAAAGGCCAGCGGAAACACCGAGATGTCTTCCTTGAAGCGCGCTTCTTCCTGTTCGCGCACCGTCGCCGAACGGAGGCCCGACTGGCGTGCAAAGACCATGTCGATCGCGACCAGGAACAACAGCAAACCGCCCGCAATCTTGAATGCCGGGACCGTAATCCCGAGCGCATGCAGCAAGTAATCCCCGGTCAAGGTAAAGACCAGCATGATGCCGCCAGCCAGCAAGACTCCCTTGACGGCCATGCGACGCTGGTACGCCACCGAACCACCTCGGGTCAACGCGCCGAAAATAGGCGCCAGCCCGATCGGGTCGATGACCACGAACAGCACGATGAACAGGTTGATAAGGACGTCTAAACTCATTCCGGACCCGCCGCAGCACTTCAGTAAAACTACCCTTGAACAGATTCGTTCGTGGGCCTATACCTTGGTAAAGGGAAAGCTCCAGGGAATAGTAACTCAAGCAGGAAAATCACACAGCGAACTCGCCCAAGCGAACGCAATGGAGGTCGCGATGGCAACCGAAGACTTCGATCATGTCCAGCCGTACATCGGCCTGTGGTACACGGACATGGCTGGCAACAGTTTCGAGGTTGTGGCCATCGACGAAGATGACCGCACGATCGAAATACAGCACTTCGATGGCACGGTTGGCGAGCTGGATTTTGCAATGTGGTTCGAAACACCGATGGAAATGTCCGAGCCGCCCGAGGATTATTCCGGCTCGCTGGATATCGAACGGGAAGATTACGGTGTCGAGATGTCCGAGCTGGCATCCACCGATGACTGGGGCACCGCCGTCGAGTACCTGGAACGCTTCGACGCCTGATCAGTCCTTCCCGGTCGGGTCGGCTACCAGCACGCGATCATCCTTTACCGTCACCGGAACGTCTTTCAGCGCCTGCCCCTGGCAGGGCCCCATTTCGCAGTAACCCGTCTCGATGTCGAAAATCGCGCCGTGCACGCCGCACATGATGCGGTCGCCCGCCTTGGTGAGAAAACGATCCGGCGCCCAGTTAAGCATTGCCCCGGTGTGCGGGCAGGTATTCGCATAGGCATAGACATCGCCATCCTTGCGCACGACAAAGCCATACCAGGCGCCCTGCCCTTCCCCGATGACGAATTCCTTCGAGCCCGGGTCGGCGATGTCATCCAGTGCGCAGATATCGATTTTATCGTTGATGTCCTGGCTCACGCCCAACGCTCCTTTTCTTCATCACTGGCAGTGCGCATCAGGTAAATGACCAGCAGGATGGCAGGAATGCCGCTGGCCGCTGCCACCATGAAAAACTCGGCATAACCATAAGCTTCGACCAGCTCGCCCGAAAACAGCCCGGTCAATTTACCAGGGACCTTCATCAGCGAGCTGAACAAGGCGTACTGCGTTGCGGTGTATTGCACGTTGGTGATGCTCGACATGAAAGCGATGAACACCACGTTCGCCATGCCGCCGGAAAGGTTGTCCGCCATGATCACCACGGCCAGGCGCCATATCTCGGCTTTACCGGAAGCCGCGAGCCAGGCAAAGCCGAGGTTGGTGACGGCCAGCAATACGGCGCCAACCAGCAACATGCGCATGATGCCGTAGCGCGCAACCAGCAAGCCGCCGATGAACGCCGCAAAGATGGTCACCGCCAGGCCGAACAGCTTGGCGACATTGGCAATCTCGATCTTGCTGTAGCCCATGTCGATGTAGAACGGGCCCGACATCACGCCCAGCAGGTAGTCGCTCATGAGGTACACCGAGATCAAGGCCACCAGCACGAACGCGCGTTTGCCATTGCGCGCGAAAAACTCGGCGAAGGGCCCGACAACCGCGCCGGCAAACCAGGCCTCGAGGCGTTTCCAGGTGGACGCGGCATTCGGATCAGTCTTCAGCAAGGCATTCATGCGCGCTTCGAGCTCGAGCGTCAGTGCCGACACCTGCCGTTCCGGCTCGGCGATCAAAAGTGCCGTCACGAATCCGACACCCATGCAGACAGCCATCACCGCGTAGGCGAGACCCCAGGAAAGGAAGGTTGCCACGTAAAGTGCGCCCGCCACCGAGGCAATCATGGCGATGCGGTAACCATAGATGTACATCGCCGCCATCGCGCCCTGGCGATCGGGATCGACGGCTTCGATGCGGTAGGCATCGATGGCGATGTCCTGGGTGGCCGAGAAAAACGCCACCATCACCGCCGCCAGCGCCAGCTGCGCCAGTTGAGTCTGCGGATCGGTGATTGCCATCAGCAACAAGCCGAAGGCCACCATGACCTGCGCGAAGATCATCCAGCTGCGGCGCTGACCGAACAGCCGATGCAGGATCGGCAGCTTCAAGCGGTCGACCACTGGCGCCCACAGGAACTTCAAGGCATAGGCAAGGCCAACCGCGCTGAGGAAGCCAATGGTCGACGGGGTGACCCCGACATCACGCAGCCAGGTGCCAAAGGTGGAGAACACCAGTGGCAAAGGCAGGCCTGAGGAAAAACCGAGAAACAGCATGACCAGCACGCGACGGTGCAGGTAGACCGCAAAGGCCTCGCGCCAGCTGCGGTGCTCTTTCACGGCCTCGTTCATGTCAGCGGAAATCCTCAATATCGGCGTCGTATTCCAGCGTCAGCGGCGCATGGTCGGAAAAACGCTCGTCGGTGTAGATGTCGGCAGCCACGATCCTGTCGGCGATGCCGGGTGTGACCACATGGTAGTCGATTCGCCAGCCGACGTTCTTGGCCCAGGCCTGACCGCGGTTAGACCACCAGGTGTATTGCTCGTCTTCCTGGTTCACGACGCGAAAGCCGTCCACCCAGCCGGCCGGGCCGAACAGCTCGGTCAGCCACGCGCGCTCTTCCGGCAGGAAGCCGGAGTTCTTCTGGTTGCCCTTCCAGTTCTTGATGTCCTTGTTGGTGTGCGCGATGTTCCAGTCGCCGCAGATCACGTACTCGCGCTTGCGCTTGCGATACTTCTTCAGCATCGGCATGAAGCGGTCCATGACGTCGAACTTCACCTGCTGGCGCTCTTCCTTGGACGAGCCCGAGGGCATGTACAGCGACACCACCGACAGCGAACCGAAGCGGTACTCGATGTAGCGGCCTTCCGAATCGAACTCCGGCCACTCCAGCCCCTCGATCACCTGGTCAGGCTCGACGCGGGAATAGATCGCCACGCCGGAATAGCCCTTCTTTTCTGCATCGTGATAGGTGCAGTGGTACCCGGCGGGCTTGAAGATCTCGTCCGTCAGCTGCCATTCCTGCGCCTTGGTTTCCTGGATGCAGACCACGTCCGGCTGCTCGCGCTCGATCCACTCGAAAAAGCCCTTGCGCGCTGCCGCGCGGATGCCGTTGACGTTCACCGAGGTGATTTTCATGAAACTCCCGCTTTGATTCCGCCACAAAAATGAAGCGTGTATCATACCGGACCCTATTCAATTCGCGACCGGAGAGCCCAGCGATGTCCGACTTTCGACAGGAATTCCTGCAATTCGCCCTTGATCGCGAAGTGCTGCGCTTTGGCGAGTTCACCCTGAAGTCCGGTCGGAAGAGCCCCTACTTCTTCAACGCCGGCCTGTTCAACAAGGGCTCGGACCTCGCGAAGCTGGGCCGCTTCTACGCCCAGGCCGTGGTGGAATCCGGCATCGAGTTCGACATGCTCTTCGGCCCGGCCTACAAGGGCATTCCGCTGGCCACGCTGACGGCCGCCGCGCTGGCCGACAACCATGGCGTCGACGTGCCCTACTGCTTCAACCGCAAGGAAGCGAAGGACCATGGCGAAGGTGGCAACCTGGTGGGTGCGCCACTGGAAGGCCGCGTGCTGTGCGTGGACGACGTCATGACGGCCGGCACGGCCATTCGCGAATCGGTCGACCTCATCAACGCAGCCGGTGCCACCCCTTGCGGCGTGGTCATCGCCCTGGACCGCCAGGAGAAAGGCACCGGAGAGCTCTCCGCAGTGCAGCAGGTCGAGCAGGATCTCGGCATGCGGGTCGCTGCAATTGCCAGCCTCGGCGACCTCATCGGCTTCCTGGAAAATGATCCGGCGCGCAGTGAAGCGCTGGATCGGGTACGCGCCTATCGGGAACAATACGGCGTCTGACGCTCCTCGCCGCGGGAACACGCCTCCACGAATCCTTCACAGTGGCTGCACACCCCGGGGTAAATCAGCGCATGACGGCCGGTGCTATACTCGAAAGCCAGTACAGCAAAGCAACAAGCGGGTAGACCCATGCGTACACTGATTCAATGTTTCCTCATCTTGATGGCGTTTTTCCTGACCACGCTGGATGCCGAAGCCGGCAAGCTCTACAAGTGGGTCGATGAAAACGGCAAGGTGCATTACACCGACACCCCGCCGCCCGAGTCGTCCAGCAAGGAACGTGAAGTCCTGAACGACCAGGGCATGGTCACGGAAACGCTGGCCCGCGAGAAGACGCCTGACGAGGTCGCCGCCGAAGAGGCAGCGGCGCGGGATGCCGCCGAACGCAAGCGCATCGAAGACGAAATTGCCGCCAAGGATCGCATGTTGCTGTCGACCTACACCCGGGTCGAAGAACTGGAAATGGCCAGGGATGGACGCATCCAGGCGCTGGATGCCCAGATTCGCGTGGTGTCCGGTTCAATTTCCACTCTCGAGGACCGCCTGACCCAGCTCGAACAGCAGACCAAGCAGATCGAAGCCAATGGCCGTCCGGTCCCGGAAAACCTGAGCAAGCAGCTCGAGGACACCCGTGAGGAGCTCCTGCAGAACCAGAAGTTCCTGTTTGCCCGACAGCAGGAGCAGGAGCAGATCCGCGAGCAATTCACTCGCGAAATCGCGCGCTTCAAGGAACTTCGCGGCATCGAGTAAGCTGCATTCGCCTCCATCGAAAAAGCCCCGCATCAGCGGGGCTTTTTCGATGGGCGCTGCTGGTTCAATGTCGGCCGGAACTGCCGAAGCCACCCTCGCCGCGTTCGCTCTGGTCGAAATCGGCAACCTGCTCGAACTTCGCCTGCACCACCGGCACGATGATCATCTGTGCAATGCGCTCGCCGGGCTCGACCGTGAAAGCCTTGTCACCACGGTTCCACAGCGAGACGAACAGCTGGCCCTGGTAATCGGCATCGATCAGTCCAGTGAGATTCCCCAGCACGATGCCATGCTTGTGACCGAGGCCCGAGCGCGGCAGCAACATCGCAGCCAGTCCGGGATCACCGATATGAATGGCTATACCGGTGGGTACCAGCTCGGTCTGCCCGGGTGCCAGCTCCAGCGCCTGGTCCAGGCAGGCCCGCAGGTCCATGCCCGCACTGCCATCCGTTGCGTATTCCGGCAAGGGAATGTCCTTGCCGATTTTCTCATCCAGCACTTTCAGCTTGATGGTGTGCATCGAGTTCCTCTTCCTGTTGTCAGGCCTTTGCCTTGTTTTTTCCTTGCGAATAGCGCGATTCGATCAGCGCCACGAGCTTGCGGCCCACCACGTCCTTGACGTCGGCCGGTATGTCGGTCGAGCCACCTTGCCAGAAAACCTGCAAGGCATTGGTCTCGGCATCGAAGCCTTTGCCCTCACCTACCCAGTTGGCCGCAACCATGTCGAGCTGCTTGTTCTTCAGCTTGGCGCGGGCATGCTTCTCGAGGTCATTGGTTTCGGCCGCAAAACCGACCGTGAAAATCGGCCGGCCGCTGGAAGCCACGGTGGCGAGAATGTCGCGGGTACGACCAAGCGACAGCTCCATCGAACCCGATTCCTTCTTGATCTTGGTGACCGCCGGCTTGTCGACGGAATAGTCCGCCACGGCCGCCGTGCCGACGAACAGGTCCATGCTTTCGATCCGATGCATGACCGCGTCATACATGTCGCCCGCGGTCTCGACGTACAGGACCTCGACACCTGCCGGCGCCGCCATCGCCACCGGACCCGAGATCAAGGTCACTTTCGCGCCCGCTGCAGCCAGCGCACGCGCCACGGCATAACCCATTTTTCCGGAACTGCGATTCGAGATGAAGCGCACCGGATCGATCGGTTCGCGGGTCGGGCCCGCGGTTACCACGGCATTCACACCTGCCAGCGCCTGTTCACCCGGGCGGGCCAGCACGGCCTCGGCAATCTCGATCGGCTCCAGCATTCGGCCTTCGCCGGACTCGCCCTCCGCCAGCGGGCCATCTGCCGGGCCCAGCAGGCGCACACCGCGTGCTTCCAGGGTCTTGCGGTTGGCCTGGGTCGCCGGATGCGCCCACATGCGGTGGTTCATCGCCGGTGCGACGGTCAGTGGCGCGTCGGTGGCCAGGCACAGGGTAGTCAACAGGTCATCCGCCTGCCCGTGGGCCAGCTTGGCCAGGCAATTCGCCGTCGCCGGCGCGATCAGCACCTGGTCCGCCCAATGCGCCAGCTCCAGGTGACCCATCGCCATCTCGGCCTCGGCATCCCAGAGGTCGTCCAGCACGGGTTGGTGGGAGACCGCCTGCAAGGCGGTCGGTGTGATGAAATGCTTCGCGCCTTCGGTCATGACCACGCGGACCTCGGCACCACGCTCGCGCAGGCGGCGCACCAGGTCGGCACTCTTGTAAGCGGCGATACCGCCGGTCACACCCAACAGGATTTTCTGGTCGGCCACGGGCTTCTCCGGAGTGGCGGTCGAGGTCGCCTACGATACCGTAAGCCCGCGAATCACTGAAGCAAGGCGAAGGCATGTCGATCAGGAACTGGCCCGAAAACGAACGGCCACGTGAAAAACTGCTGGCCCGGGGGGCCGCCTGGCTGTCCGACGCCGAGCTGCTGGCCATCTTCCTGCGCACGGGTCGAGCCGGCCGCAGCGCCGTCGACCTCGCCCGCGATCTGCTGGTCCATTTCAAGGGCCTGCGTGGCCTGCTGACCGCCAACCGGGAAGACTTCTGCGCTGTCGCCGGCCTCGGACCTGCCAAGTACGCCCAGCTGCAAGCGGTGCTGGAGATGGCCGGCCGCCACCTGGGCGAGGCCCTGCAGCAGCCCGATGCCTGCGTGGATTCCGCCTCGGTCGCCCGCTACTTGCAAGCCCGGCTGCGGGATCGCCCGCATGAAGTCTTTCTCTGCCTGCTGCTGGACAATCGCCACCGGCTGCTGGACAGCCTGGAGCTGTTCCGCGGCACCATCGACGGCGCCAGCGTCTACCCCCGCGAGGTGGTCAAGGAGGCGCTCGCCAGGGGCGCAGCGGCGGTGATTTTCGCCCACAATCACCCTTCGGGCGTGGCCGAGCCCAGCGCCGCCGATCGGCAGATTACGCGCCGTCTCAAGAACGCGCTGGCACTGGTCGATATCCGGACCCTCGACCACCTGGTGGTCGGCGACGGGGAAACGGTCAGTTTCGCGGAACGCGGCCTGCTCTGAGGCTAGCCCGGCCTGCCAGCTGCCCTGGCGCCCGAAAGCCCCGAAAACAGGCAAAAATCCTGCCCGGAACTTGCCTTGCGGCGGCCGGACTGGTATAAAGTGCGGCCTTTCTGCCCACCATCCCGGGCCCGGCACGTCCGAAACGGGATAATCGCGGCAGCTAGCAGGAATCAGGACCGAGGATAGAACGATGTCGAGAGTTTGCCAGGTAACCGGCAAGCGACCCGTTAGCGGAAACAACGTGTCGCACGCCAACAACAAGACGAAGCGCCGCTTCCTCCCGAACCTTCATTCGAAGCGTTTCTGGGTGGAATCAGAAGGCCGCTTCGTGAAGCTGCGCGTCTCCACCAAGGGACTGCGCATCATTGACAAGAAGGGTATCGACACGGTCCTCGCCGACCTGCGTGCCCGTGGCGAGAAGGTTTAAGGAGAACTAGCATGGCAACTGGCAAGCGCGAAAAGATCAAGCTGGTCTCCAGTGCCCAGACGGGACACTTCTACACGACCATGAAGAACAAGCAGAACACCCCGGAAAAGATTTCGATGAAGAAATACGATCCGGTTGTTCGCAAGCACGTCGAATACAAGGAAGCGAAGATCAAGTAAGCGATCTTCACCGTCCTGATGCTTCAAACGAACCCGCCACAAGGCGGGTTTGTTTTTGGGCAAGTTACCCGCCGCAAGGCTGGACCGACGGCACCGCTTCATTGCACTGCAACTGGACCCACCCGGAATGCCCCGCTAACCTCGGGTCTCCACGAAGGAGACCGTCATGCCGAGATTCATCCGTACCCTTTGCCTTTTTTCCGCGCTGGCCCTGGCAGGCTGCGCCAGCGGCCCGGACAAGCCCGACGATGGCCTGGTCCAGCTCTATAACAAGCGCGTGACGCCGGAACAGGCAGAAGGCTGGCGGGCGACGGCCCTGATGGGCGGACCGCTGCGCCTTGCTCAGGCCAGCTACGACGTTCGTCATTACGACCTGGACATCGCCTTCTACCCCGAGACGAAATCCATCGCTGGCAGCAACACCATATCGGTGCGCGTACTGGCCGACAGTGACTTGTTCGAAATCCCGCTGGATTCGCGACTCGAGGTCAGCAAGGTGACCGTCGACGGCAAGGCGCCGCAGGCAGTGGTGCACGAAGGCGGCCTGGTGAAAATCGGCCTGGCCGATAGCTGGAAGCAAGGCGAACGTCACAAGGTGACCATCAACTACGCTGGCGTGCCACACGAGGCGCTGGCCCCGCCCTGGTCCGACGGCATGGTCTGGAAGAGCGCCGAGGATGGCTCGCCCTGGGTCGGCACGACCTCGCAAGGCAGCGGTGGCGACCTCTGGTGGCCGGTCAAGGACCACCCCTCCGACGAGCCCGACGAGGGCATGCGCATCTCGCTGGATGTACCCGGGGGCCTGGTCGGCCTGGCCAATGGCAGGAAGCTGTCGGAAAAGCGGGTCGACGGGCGCGCGATCAGCGAATGGGAAGTCAGCTACCCGATCAACCAGTACGGCGTGGCCATCGCCATCGGTCCCTACGTCGCCATTCCGACCTCGTACACGCGAGCCAGCGGCAAGGTCGAGGAAATCATTTTCTGGGCCCTGCCCGAGCATGAAGAAGAAGCTCGCGAGATGTGGCTGGACCAGGGGCCGCGGATCCTGGCCGCGTTCGAGAAGCGCTTTGGCGAATACCCGTTCTGGAACGACAAGTACTGGGTGGTCGAGACACCGCATCTCGGCATGGAGCACCAGACCCTGGTGGCCTATGGCAGCAATTTCAAGCTCAACGACTTCGGTTTTGACTGGCTGCTGCTGCACGAAACGGCCCATGAATGGTGGGGCAACAAGGTCTCGGCGCGCGACTGGGCGGACTGGTGGCTGCACGAGGGTTTTGGTGCCTACTCTCATGCTGTGTTTGTCGATGCGGATTCCGGCAAGCAGCGCTATCTCGAGTACATGCAGAACAGCTGCAATGCCAAGGCATTCAACCGGTACCGCAACCCGATCATTTCCGGCACCGACGTCGTTGCCGAGGCCGGCTACGTGCCGGAGGTCTATGACAAGGCCAGTTGCGCCCTGCATTCGCTGCGCTGGCTGATGGAAGACGAGGATTTCTGGGCCGCGGTCTACCAGTTGCAGAACGACCCGCGCTTCGCCTACAAGACGGCAAACCTGGCCGATTTTCGCGGCCTGGTGAACGCCATCGATGGCGAGCCGCATGACTGGTTCTTCCAGAAGTATTTCTACACGGCCGAGATCCCTCGCTGGACCATGAGCCGTGCGCGCGCTGCCGATCACGAGACCGTCGTGCTGGAATGGGACGATCCCCTTTTCCAGCTGCCGATCCCGGTCGGCGTCAATGGCGAGGTTCAACGCGTGGCCATGCAGGGCGGCAAGGGCAGCCTGCGCGTGCCGCTGGATGCCGAAGTGACAATCGATCCGGACGGCTGGCTGCTGGCCCTGCCCGCGGACCCTCCGCCAGAGCAATGACCCAACAAAAAAGCCCCGGCAATGCCGGGGCTTTTTTTCAAGCTTCCGATTGTCAGGCGGGCTGCAGCTGGTAACCCTTCAGCCGCTCGGCAAACTGTTCCAGCGAACGGATGCCACTGTGTTCGGCTTCCTTCACCCAATCCTTGAATTGCTGCACCAGCTTGTCGTTGCTGGCCGTGGACGACTCCCACAAGCCCTGCAGTTTCAGGCGGAATTCGTGCACGCGCTTGAGGCGTTCGCTGCGCTCGAGATACGCCTGCAGCCGTTCCTTCCCGGCACTGTCCAGCAAGGAACCCTCGCGCACGAATACCTGCTTCAGGCGCGCATTGAATCGCTCGCCCATCGCCGCGCACTCTTCCTTCAGTTCCGGCAAGGTCACCGAGCGCGTGTACTCGCGCAATACATGCAGGCGCGCCAGGATGATTGCCTTGACGTTGTCGAGCTCGAGGCTGCCAGGCAACAACGCCTCGTTCGGTGTCGGCGCCACGCGGCGCACGGTCGCCAGGCCAACAGCCGACAGCGCCTTGATGTAGACCCAGCCGATGTCGAACTCGTACTTGCGCAGCGCGAATTTCGCCGAGCTCGGGAAGGCGTGGTGATTGTTGTGCAGCTCTTCACCGCCCATGAGCACGCCCCAGGGCATGACATTGGTCGCAGCGTCCTTGCACTCGAAGGTCCGGTAACCGGTGTGATGGCCCAGGCCGTTGATCACGCCAGCCGCCAGCACGGGGATGGTGATCATCTGCAGGGCCCACATGGTCAGGCCAAGCACGCCGAACATCACCAGGTTCACGACCAGCAGGATGGAGACACCCATGATCGGGAACTTCGAATAGAGATTGCGCTCGACCCAGTCGGTCGGCGTGCCGCGACCATAGGTCTCCAGGGTCTCCGGCTTGTCGGCCTCGACCGAGTAGAGCTCCGCGCCTTCGAGCAGCACGCGCTTGAGACCGAGCTTCACCGGGCTGTGCGGGTCCTCGTCGGTTTCGCACTTGGCGTGATGCTTGCGATGCACGGCCACCCATTCCTTGGTCTGCATGGCGGTGGTCATCCACAGCCAGAAGCGGAAGAAGTGTCGCACCACCGGGTGCAGGTCCAGGCCACGATGCGTGGCATCGCGATGCAGGTAGAGGGTCACGCCCATCACCGTGATGTGCATGGCCAGCAGGGTCACGACGACAAGGGCCCAGAAGGGAAGGTCTAGCGCACCACCCACCCAGGGTAGCGACAGGAGTTCATCACGCATTCGGTAAACCTGTAAGATTGCAGCCAGTATTCGGACAAGCATTATGGGCAAGGGTCCGGGTGCGGTCCACGGTTTCCCGGACAATAAGGGTCCGAACCAATCCTGTGTGACCGAACCCGACATGCTGCCATGCAGCAATCGCGACAAGGAGAGTGGCCATGACGGCCGAGACCGCCAGCAGCCAGAGTGAAGCGATCCGCCAGGGCGACCCGTTGATCGAAGCCCGTCAGCTGGGGCGCGATTATGCCGGAACGCCGGCGGTGAGCCAGCTGGATTTCCGCCTGGATGCGGGCGAGATCATGGGCTTTCTCGGCCCGAACGGGGCTGGCAAGTCGACCACCATGCGCATGCTGGCCGGTGTGCTCGCACCCAGCCATGGCAAGGTCAGCATTGCCGGCATCGACCTGCTGGAAGAACCGCTGCGCGCCAAGCGCATGCTCGGCTACCTGCCGGAAATCCCGCCGCTTTACCCCGAGCTGACCGTCGCCAGCTACCTGCGTTTCGCGGCCGAACTGCGCGATGTCGCGCGGCACGACCTCGACACGGCCGTGGACGATGCCCTCGACCGTTGCGGCCTCGGCGACATGCGGAGCCGCATCATCGGCAACCTGTCCAAGGGCTACCAGCAGCGGGTCGGCATTGCGCAGGCCATCGTGCACGACCCGGCCGTGGTCATCCTCGACGAGCCCACCGTCGGACTCGACCCTTTGCAGATCAATGGCATCCGCGAGCTGATCACCGCGCTCGGTCGCCAGCACACCGTGATCCTGTCCACCCACATCCTGCAGGAAGTCAAAGCCGTGTGTTCACGCGTGCTGCTGCTGCATCGCGGTCGGGTGCAACTGGACCGTTCGATGGACGAACTCGGCAGCGAAGGTGGCCAGCGCATCCGGCTGAAAGCCAGGCAGCTGCCTGACGACGATGCCATTCGGCAGCACCTCGGCAATGACATCGAACGCCTCGACGCCACGACCCTGCTGGTCGGCGGCTCGGACCCGGAGGCCCTGGCCGAGAAAGTCGTCGCCGCAGGCTGGGGCCTGCTCGAAGTGCAACAACAGACAGCCGACCTGGAGTCGCTGTTCCAGCGGCTGGTCGACACCGAGAGGGAGGACGACGCATGAAATCGCTGGTCATCGCCCGCCGCGAATGGGCCGGCCTGTTCCGTTCGCCACTGGCCTTTTCCGTGCTGGGCATGGTGCAGTTCCTGCTGGCCTGGCTGTTCCTGCTGCAGATCGACCAGTTCCTCGAAGTGGCGCCGAGGCTGGCGGCAATCGAGGGCGCACCCGGGGTGACCGACCTGGTGATTGCGCCCGTGCTGTCCACCGCTGCTGCGCTGCTCCTGGTGATCGTGCCCCTGTTGTCGATGCGCGCCTTCGCCGACGAGCAGCGTTCCGGCAGCCTGTTGCTGTTGCAGTCCTCGCCCGTCAGCAGCGCCGACATCGTGCTGGGCAAGTTCCTCGGCCTGCTTGGCGTGATGCTGCTGTCGATCGGCTTGCTGGCAATGATGCTGCTGTCGCTGCGCCTCGGCAGCGACATCGATATCGGTCGCACCCTGTCGGGCCTGGCCGGTCTCTTGCTGCTGACCGCGAGCTTCATTGCCGTGGGGCTGTTCTTTTCCAGCCTGACGCAACAACCCCTGCTGGCCGCCCTGGGCAGCTTCACGGTGCTGGTGCTGCTGTGGTTGCTGGAATCGGGCCTCGCAAGCGGTGAAGTACTGGGCATGTTCGTCGCGCAGCTTCGGCACCTGCGCGGCCTGGTCAGTGGCTACCTGTCCCTGGCAGCGACGGCGTATTTCCTGGTCTTCATTGCCGGCTTTCTCATCTTCACCACAAGGCGGCTGGAAGCCCGCCGCCTGACAGGTTGATGCCATGCTGATCGACAAGCACACCCGCCGAACACTGAAACTGCAGGGCCTGCTGGGCGGCATGCTGACGCTCGCCATCCTGTTGCTGGCCATCTGGTTGACCGGCAGCAGCCGCAGCGCCATCGATGTGACAGCGACGAAGCGCCATTCGCTGAGCGAAGCCAGCATCGAGCTGCTGAGCACGCTTGACGGCCCCCTCACCATCACGGCGTTCATGCGCGAACAGGCCACCCTGCGCCGCCACCTCGAGGAGCTGGTGGATCGCTACCGTGACGTGCATGCCGACATCACCCTGACTTTCGTCAACCCGGACACCGCCCCGGAACTGGCCCGCAAGGAAGGCATACGCAACGTGCCTGAACTGGTGCTGCGCCATGGCGATGACCGGGCGCAGGTACGCAGCCTGGCCGAGGCCGACATCAGCAATGCCATCGCCACCATGTCACGCCGCGGTGACCGCTGGGTGGCCTTCATGCAAGGCCATGGCGAGCGCAACTGGCAGGGGAACGGCGGCTTCGACATGGGCACATTCGTCGCGGCCCTCGGGAAGCAGGGCTTTCGCCTGCAAGGCATCAACCTGGCGGAGCAGTCGCTGCCACGCAACGTCGAGTTGCTGGTCGTCGCCAGCCCGGTGGACGACTGGTTGCCGATCGAAATCGAACGGACCCGCCGTTTTCTCGATGACGGCGGACAGCTGCTGTGGCTGACCGATCCGGGCGACGGACCGGAACTGGGGTACCTGCAAGCCATGCTGGGTGTTCGACTCCAGCCAGGCACGATTGTCGATGCCGAGGCACGCGTATTCGGCATCACCGACCCGACGATCGCCGTGATCACGCAGTACCCGCAGCTCGGGCCGACACGGGCTTTCGACAAGAACACGGCCTTCCTGCGCGCCACCGGTATCACCTCCCGGGAAGGCAGCAACTGGAAGCTGACACCCATCCTGCAAACCTCGCCGCAAAGCTGGCTGGAGCGTTCGCCAATCGGGGACAGTGTCAGCCTTGACGATACCGACCTGCCCGGCCCGATCACCTTCGGCGTGATGCTCGAACGGCCGGTACTGGCAGACGGTGGCAGGGAAGCGCGCGGCAGCCAGCGGGCCGTGGTCATTGGCGACGGCGACTTTCTCAGCAACCGCATGATCGGCAATGGCGGCAACCTGGCACTGGGTCTCAACCTGTTCAACTGGCTGACGGCCGAGGACCAGTTGCTGAACATCGATATCACGGCCAGGCCCGATCGCAATCTCGACCTTGGCCAGGCCAGCCTGCTCGCGATTGCCGTGCTGTTCCTGTTTGTCATTCCGCTGGCGTTGTTCGGCGCTGGCGTCTTTCGCTTCGTGCAGCGACGGCGCGGCTGATGAGCAGCATGCTGCAACGGCGCTGGTGGATGCTGCTGGCACTCGCGGCAGCCGTCGTGCTGCTCGGCTGGTTGAGCCAGCGCCCGGCCGATGCGCCGGCGGCGACCAAGCCATCGCCGCTGCCTGCCGACCTGGCGATCACGCAACTGGCGGTACGAATTGACAGCCAGGAGTGGCGACTCGAGCAACACGCGGACGCGTGGCGGCTGAGCGGCGACGGGGCCGTGCGTGCGGCCGATCCGGACAAGGTCATGCAACTGTTGAACATGTTGCGCGTGCCGGCCGAAGCCAGCTATGCACTTGATGCCGTCGACGAAAACCAGATCGGGCTGGCACCGCCGCGCGCGATCCTGACCGTCAACGGCGACATCACGCTGCGGCTCGGCGGCAACACCGCCATCGGCCAGTCGCGCTACCTGGCCAGCGACACTGCCCTGTTGCTGGTCTCGCCCTTGCTGGCCTACTACGTTGAACAGGAAGCCGGCTTCTACGCACTGGATGCAACGGACCGCTGAGCATGCCTGAACTGCCTGAAGTCGAAACCACGCGACGCGGCGTGTCGCCCCACATCAAGGGCGAGCTTGTCACCGGCGTGATCGTGCGCGAACGACGACTGCGCTGGCCAGTGCCGAAAGACCTTGCGAAAACGCTGCTGGAGCAGCCGTTGCTGGATGTCGAGCGGCGTGCCAAGTACCTGTTGTTCCGATTCCAGCGTGGCACCTTGTTGCTGCACCTCGGCATGTCGGGTCACCTGCGCGTCATTCCCGCGGACACCCCGGTCGAAAAGCACGACCACCTCGACATCGTGTTCGGCAACGGTCAGTGCCTGCGCTTCAACGACCCGCGCCGCTTCGGTTCCGTGCACTGGACCGCCAGGGAGCCGCTGGAGCACCCCCTGCTGGAAGCCCTGGGCCCGGAGCCGCTGGAAGATGCCTTCGATGGTGAATTGCTGTTCGCGCGCTCGCGCAAGCGCAAGCTGGCCGTGAAACTGTTCATCATGAACGCACACGTGGTCGTGGGGGTCGGCAACATCTACGCCAGCGAGGCCCTGTTCCTGGCCGGTATCCGGCCCGGGCGTGCGGCAGGCCGGGTCACGCGCAAGGAATACGCGCGACTGGCCGATGCGATAAAGAACGTATTGCAACGTGCCATCGCGGAAGGTGGCACGACGCTGCGCGACTTCACCCAGCCGGACGGCAATACCGGGTACTTTCGCATTCACTTGAATGTTTACGGTCGCGAGGGCGAACCCTGCCGGCAGTGCGCAACGCCGGTGAAACATCGCGTCATGGGCCAGCGCGCCACCTACTGGTGTCCGCAGTGCCAGCAGTGAACCGTCAGCGGATCAGAACTCGACGCGAACTTCGTTGCGCGGATCGGTCATAGGCTCGAGCATGCCGTCGGCATGCCGGATGACAATGTTCATGTTGCCCCAGCGGCGCGACCCTTCCTTGAGACCATGACCACGCTCGCGCAGCGCCTTGATCAGCTCGGGTGACAGGCTGCCCGGCTCGACATTGATCGCATCCGGCAGGTACTGGTGGTGATAGCGTGGCAAGGCGGTGATGTCGGCAGCGCTCCCGCCGGCGATGTACTCGAGAATGCCCAGCGTCACCATGCTGATGATGCGTGAACCGCCCGGCGTGCCGATCACCAGCACGCCCTTGCCCCCGCCGACCTTCGACTCGACAAAGGTCGGTGTCATCGACGACAGGGGCCGCTTGCCCGGTTGAACGGCATTGGCCTCGCCCTGCACCAGGCCGAAGCCGTTAGGCTCTCCCGGCTTGGCGGTGAAGTCGTCCATTTCATTGTTCAGCACGACGCCGGTACCGGCAGGCACGACGCCACCACCGAAACGGAAATTGACCGTCTGCGTACCGGCCACGCGATTGCCATCGAAATCGATAATGGAAAAGTGGGAGGTGTGGTCACCCTCGTCCTCGACCAGCACGGACGGCAGCCGTGCGGACGGTGTCGCCGCATCGAGGCGAATGCTGGCGCGCAGGCCGGCCGCGTACGCCGGGTGCATCAATCGCGCGGCGGGAATGGTCACGAAATCGGTATCGCCCAGGAATTCATTGCGATCACGATAGGCAATACGCCACGCCTCGGCGATGACATGCATCCGGGTCGCCGGATCCATGGCGTCGAGATCGAATCCAGCCAGGATGTTGAGCGTTTCGATCAAGGTGATGCCACCGGAGCTCGGTGGCGCAGCCGTGGTGATCTCGTAACCGCGATACTCGCCCTTGATGACCCCGCGCTCCTTCGCGCGGTAGGCCGACAGGTCATCCAGCCGCCAGATGCCGCCGCGCTCCCGGACTTCCGCCACCAGCCGGGCCGCCGTCTGCCCACGATAGAAATCTTCGCCACCATCAGCTGCCAGCTTTTTCATCACTGCCGCCAGCTCGGGCTGGCGCAACAACTCGCCGCGGCCATACGGCCGTTCGTCTGCCTTCAGGAAAGGACAGCCTGGCGCGCAATGCTGGCGCAGGAAGGCCTGCTTGTCGGCACTGATGGCCGCCAGTCGCCCGTCGACCCGGAACCCGTCCTCTGCCAGCCGAATGGCCGGTGCCAGCGCCTCGGCCAGGTCCAGCCGGCCGTAGTGTCGCGAAAGGTGGACCAGAGCTGCCGGCAATCCCGGGACACCCGCGGCCAGCGCGCCCTCGCGAACCTTGTCGGTATTCACCTCGCCCGCGGCATCGAGATACATGTCCGGGCCGGCGGCCGCCGGTGCGGTCTCGCGTCCGTCGATCATGGTCTCGAAACCATCGTCGGCGCGGTGCAGCAGGAACAGGCCGCCACCACCCAGGCCCGAGCTGAACGGCTCGACCACGCCAAGCGCCGCACTGACAGCGACGGCGGCATCAAAGGCATTGCCCCCCATGGCGAGCACTTCGATGCCGGCCGAAGTGGCCAGCGGGTGCGCCGAGGCAATGCCGCCGGGAGGCGCCGGCTCGCTCGCCCAGGCCAGGCCCGGGAAAAACACCAGCAACAGGCAGAGCGTGCGCTTCATGCGCCCTCCACGTCCTGGCCGATGCCGGCTTCCTGCAGCCGCTGGTATTTTGCCTCGAGGTCCTCGCGGCTTTCCTTGTGATCGGGATCCAGGGGAATGCAGTCGACCGGACAGACCGTCTGGCACTGCGGCTCGTCGAAATGGCCCACGCACTCCGTGCACAGGTTCGGATCGATTTCGTAGATTTCGACGCCCATGTAGATCGCCTCGTTCGGGCAGACCGGTTCGCAGACATCGCAATTGATGCATTCGTCGGTGATCTTCAAGGACATGCGTTGGCAACCTTTGACGTTGGAATGAAAGACCCGCGCGCGGACGGCGCAGGATTCAGCTGAAGCGCTGGCGTATCGCCTGCTCGACTTCAGGGTGTACGAGATCGGACACGTCGCCACCCAGCGAACCGACCTGGCGGACCAGGCTGGAAGAGATGAAGGTGACCTGCTCGCTGGGCGTCAGGAACAGGGTCTCGACATCCGGGCCAAGGTGGCGGTTCATCGCTGCCATCTGGAATTCGAACTCGAAGTCGGACACGGCCCTCAGGCCACGCAGCACCGCGTGGCAGTCCTGTTCGCGGGCAAATTCCACGGTCAGGCCCGAGAAACCGGTCACCTCGACATTGTCCAGGTGGCCCGTCACCCGCTTCGCCAGGTCGACGCGTTCCTCCAGCGTGAACGTCGGGGTCTTGCCGGTATCGGCCGCAACCGCCACGACCACACGGTCGAACAGCCGCGCGGCGCGCTCGATCAGGTCGCTGTGACCATTGGTGATCGGGTCGAATGTGCCGGGGTACAGGACATTGCGGGTGCTCATGGCGTTTCAGGTGTCCATGCTTCAGGAGCGCCCATGGTAAGCAATCGCCCCGCCAAGGCCAACTCGCCCAGGCCAACTCGCTCAGCCGCCTGGTGCTTGCTTCCAGGCGAGATGATAGGCCACGTCACCGGCCTGCTTGCTGCGAGCCAGCGTCCAGTCGGGGGGCAAGGCAGGCACGCTGTCCTGGCGCCGATGTTCGAGGTAGATGGCCGCGCCGGGCGCCAACCAGCCGTTTTCATCCAGCGCCGCGATGCTGCCAGCCAGCAGGTCGGCATCGTAGGGCGGGTCAAGGAACACGAGATCGAAGGGTTCGGTCGGCGGCGTTGCCAGCGCCGCGGTTGCCGAGCCGACGGCAGCCTCGGCCCGCGCACCCATCGCCAGCAGGCCCAGGTGCTCCCGGATGGCGGCAATCGCCGCCGGATTCAGGTCGATGAAACGGCAATGTGCCGCCCCGCGCGACAGCGCCTCCAGCCCCATGGCACCGCTACCGGCGAACAGGTCCAGGCAGCGCGCGCCGGCCAGGACCGGCGCCAGCCAGTTGAACACGGTCTCCCGCACTCGGTCCGGCGAAGGGCGTATCGCCCCATATGACGCGGCCTCCCGGCCCGGTGGCGGAAATGCCAGCCGACGGCCGCGATGCTCGCCGCCAATTATGCGAAATGTGTTTTGCTGCCTGCCCTTCACTTCTTCTATAGTTGGTGGTCCGCGCCGCTCGGGGCGCAGGGTACGGGGCCATGGTCCCGCACCGATGACAAGGAACTGATATACAAGGCAGGCATGGTACCGGATTGCCGCGCGGCATGTTTCTCCAGATGAGGAGCTTGCGGGCGCTTCGACTTCCGACATACCCTAGACCGGCCCATACCTAGGAGGATTTCCGATGATCAGGCGTTTGCTTTCAACTACCAGCCTGCTTTTTGCAGCCACCTTGCTGTCCGCTTGCGGCGGCGTCGATAGTGACGAATCCGTCCCGGTCGTGACCGAGCCTTCCGGCGGTGAATTCTATGCTGTCTACAAGCCGTCCTTTGCGCTCGCACCGTTCCCGAACGACATCTACTTCTCGGGAACCACTGATGGCACCCTGAACATCCCGGCCTCGGCCAACAACACTGCGCTGACGGCCCTCAACAGCCTCGACGGCTATTCCACAACGGCGTCGATCTACGTCGAGACCACTGACACCATTGCCTCGGCGTCGCTGGTCTACGGTGCAACGGTCTTCCTGGTGAATACCGACACCTTCGGTGTCGCGCCGGCGACTGTCGGTCGTGCGGACTATGCCAATGGCACGTCCGTCATCGAAATCGTCCCGAGCGTGCCACTGGACCCGGCCACCACCTATGCCGGCTTCGTGACCAACAACGTGCAGTCCACGACCGGTGATGCGCTGGGCACTGACGAAGTTTTCCAGGCCCTGCTGGACCTTTATGCCGATGGCATCGACCCGGCGACCACCAACGTCGGCGAACTGCAGGCCATCTACACTGCTGTCTACCCGCTGCTGCAGCTGGCTGACGGCGCCGGCATCGGTGCTGCCGATCTCGCCGTGGCCTGGTCGTTCAAGACCCAGAGCGTCAGTGACTCGCTGGACGTGATCGAAGCAACGGCCGTGGCACAGGACACGGGCTTCCTGCCGATCCCGGCCAACGGCGTTGACTACAGTGGCGGCATTTACACCACCGCCGACGCCAACCCGGCACTGCAGGGCAAGGCAGACGTGTATGTCGGCGTCATGGAAGTCCCGTATTACCACGATCCCAGCAATCCGCTGTCCAGCTACTGGACGCCGGCCAGCGCACCCTGCCAGGCCGTCGTTGATGCCGTTTCCGCACTGAGCGAGCAGCCGGAATCCACCACGAGCGCCTGCCCGACCCCGGCAGTGAACACCGTGCTCCGCATTCCGGTCCTGCTGACGGTTCCGAATGCAACGGCCGCACTGGGCGCCACCATCAATGGCGTCACGATCTACCAGCATGGCATCACGCGTAACCGCTCCGACATGCTGGCTGTGGCCGACGCACTGGCCGACGCCGGCCAGGCCGTGGTTGCGATCGACCTGCCGCTGCACGGCATCACCGACACCAGCAGCAGCCTGTATGCCTCGGACGCCAACCCGCTCTACCAGAACGCTGCTGTCAGCGGCGGCGACGCGACCCTCGTCGACGGCATTACCGAGCTGACCTTCAACCTCGACGAGGATGGCGAAGCCGGCATCGACGACTCGGGCTCGTACTTCATCAACCTGGAAAGCCTGCTGACCTCGCGTGACAACCTGCGCCAGGCAGCGGCCAACCTGATTCACCTGACGAAGACGATTCCGACCATTGACTACAATGCCGCGCTTGATGGCGGCGCCTCGGGGGCCGATTTCGGCGGCAAGCCGATCAGCTTTGTCGGCCAGTCGCTGGGTTCGATCACCGGCACCAACTTCCTTGGCGTCAACACCGACGTGGGCGCAGCCGTACTGTCGGTGCCTGGCGGCAAGATCACCGAACTGCTGGCCGAATCGCCGACGTTCGCACCGGTGATCAATGCCGGCCTGGCCGAGAACGGCGTGATTGCCGGAACTCGTGGCTACGAGGAATTCCTGCGCAATGCGCAGACCGTCATCGATGCCGGCGACCCGGTCAACTACGGTGCAGCCGCAGCAGCCAACCACAACATCCTGGTGCACGAAGTCATCGGCGGTGGTGGCAGCCTGCCCGACCAGGTCATTCCGAACTCGGCTACCGACAGCCTGATCGCGGCAATGGGCCTGTCGCAGGTGTCCACGACCACCATTGACAACACCAACGGTGTCAGCGGACTGGTGAAGTTCACCGCCGGTGGCCATGGCTCGCTGCTTGATCCGACGGACAGCACCGCCGCCACGGTCGAAATGCAGACCGAGATGGCCGTGTTCATCGGGGGTTACCCGGCGCCGGCGATCCTGCCTGGCGGTCACGGCATCCTGATCGTCGACAGCTCGGTCATCGATCCCTGAGTTGAGGGGCATTGCTTGACCAGGAGGCGGCTTCGGCCGCCTCTTTTTTTGCCTCCGGCTTCACCATCGGCCGACAGCACACATGCTAGGATACGGCCCTTTACAGGCAGCAGATCGATTTCCTCATCCCATGACGGCAAAGCAGAAAAAAGGCCTTTTCGGGCGCCTTCGCGAGCGGCTGAACAGCGGCAATTCCTTCCTCACGCGTGATCTCGGCGAACTCGTAAGCGGCGTGCGTATCGATGACGATACGCTGGAAGAGCTCGAAACACGCCTGTTGAGCGCGGATGTCGGCATGGATGCCACGCTGAAAATCATCGACGCCCTGGAAGCACGCATCAAGCGCAAGGATGTCGACGACCTCGAATCGCTGTATGCCGCCCTGCACGAACTGCTGCTCGGCATCCTGGCGCCGGTCGAGCAGCCGCTGGTGTTCGACAATGGCGACGGCCCCTATGTATTGCTGGTCACCGGCGTCAATGGCGCCGGCAAGACCACGACCATCGGCAAGCTCGCCGCCCGGCTGAAAGGTGACGGCAAGCGCGTCATGCTGGCGGCCGCAGACACCTTCCGTGCGGCAGCGATCGAACAGTTGCAGGCCTGGGGCGAACGCCATGACGTGCCTGTCGTGGCGCAGCAGCACGGCGCCGACCCGGCGGCCGTCGCGCACGATGCCGTCCAGGCGGCCAGCTCGCGCGACATCGACGTGTTGATCATCGACACCGCGGGGCGCTTGCAGACCCAGGGTGGCCTGATGGACGAACTGGCAAAGGTCAGGCGCGTGATCGCGAAGCAATTGCCCGGCGCGCCACACGAAACCCTGCTGGTCATCGATGGCACGACCGGGCAGAACGCCATCAACCAGGTTCGGGAATTCGACGCGGCGGTGGCACTCAGTGGCCTGGTCGTGACCAAGCTCGACGGCACGGCCAAAGGCGGCATCGTATTTGCGCTTGCCGAGCAGTTCGGGCTTCCGCTACGGTACATTGGCATCGGCGAAGCGGCGGAGGACCTGCAGGTCTTCGCCGCTGAAGACTACGTCAGCGCCCTGCTTCACAGGGACCCCTCCAGCGAGGAGCAAGCGGCCAGCCCATGATCAAGTTCGACCGCGTCAGCAAGTCCTATCCCGGCGGCAACCAGGCGCTGAATGATCTCAGTTTCGAGGTCGACAAGGGCGAGATGGTGTTCCTGACCGGCCACTCGGGCGCCGGCAAGTCGACGCTGCTGAAACTGATCGCGCTGATCGAGCGCCCGACGCGTGGCAACGTACTGATCAACAACCAGAATCTTGGTCGCGTCGGCCGTTTCCGCGTGCCTTACTTCCGCCGCCAGGTCGGTGTCATATTCCAGGATCACAAGTTGCTGAACGATCGCACGGTGTTCGACAACGTCGCGCTGCCGATGATCATTGCCGGCCACGGACCGCGTGACGTGGGTCGTCGCGTGCGGGCTGCGCTGGATGCGGTCGGCTTGCTGGGCAAGGAGAGGGCCATGCCGATCACCCTGTCCGGTGGCGAACAGCAGCGTGTCGGCATTGCCCGTGCCATCGTCAATCGCCCGCCCCTGGTCATTGCCGACGAACCGACCGGCAACCTGGACCCGGCGCTGTCGGTGGAAATCATGGCCTTGTTCCAGCGCTTCAACCAGGTCGGCGTGACCGTGCTGGTTGCGAGCCACGATCACGACCTGATTGCCCGCATGAACCACCGCGTCATCAGCCTGAAGCAGGGACGCCTGGCCAGCCCCGAAGTGACGGGAGCGGGTCGATGAGCTGGTTGGGTAACTGGCTGGCTCGCCACGCCCAGGTCAGTCTCAGCATGCTCGGTCGCCTGTACCGCCAGCCGCTGTCCTCTTTCATGACGATCGCGGTCATCGGCATTGCGCTGGCCCTGCCGGCCGGCCTCGGCGTCCTGATCGACAACACCCGGGAACTGTCCGGCTCCTGGGAAGGCACGGCGCGAATTTCCGTATTCCTGCAGCAGGAAACCAGCGACAACCAGCGTGACGCGCTGGCCGACCTGCTGCGCCAGCGTGACGATATCGCGGCAGTGACGGTCATTCCGGCCGAGCAGGCGCTGCAGGAGTTCAAGGAACTGTCGGGCTTCGGCGGCGCCATCGACGCGCTGCAGGAGAATCCGTTGCCGGCGGTGCTGGTGGTATCGCCATCGGAAACAGCGCTTGCCGATGGCGTTGACGCGCTGCTCGTGGAACTCGAGGCGTTCCCGGAAACCGACCTGGTGCAACTCGACACCGAGTGGCTGCGTCGACTGAATGCCATCCTGGACATCGTCAACCGCGGCATCCTGATCATCGCCGCGATGTTCGCCTTGGCGGTGATCATCATTGTCGGCAATACCATTCGCCTCGACATCCAGAACCGCCGCGACGAGATCGTCATCACCAAGCTGATCGGCGGCACCAACGCCTTCATTCGCCGGCCCTTCCTTTACAGCGGCCTCTGGTACGGGCTCTTCGGTGCATTGATGGCACTGGCCTTGATCGGCATCGCGCTACTGCTGATGGAAGCGCCCGTGGCCCGCCTGGCAGGCCTCTACGGCAGCGGCTTCACCCTGCAGGGGCTGGGCTGGAACGGCAGCCTGGATGTCGTGCTGGCCGGCAGCCTGCTCGGCTGGCTGGGCTCGGCGCTGGCGGTCACCCGACACCTGGGCGACATCGAGCCACGCTGAATCTCCACAATTTTCATAGTAGAAATTCCTTTTTTATCAGTGCCTTAGAGAGAGCTCCGGCAGGCTCCAGGGCTTTACTGCAAAGGAACTTTTCAGTAAATTAGCAGTCATAGCATTCGACTGCTAAATAAACAGTTTTGCCGTATCCATCCCGAGGGGAGAACGCCGACATGGCCAGCAACATCGCCACCTACAACCCGCTGAGTGACGCACGTCGCGCCCAGGAAATTGCCCTTGCCGGTCCGGTGGGCAACCTGGACGGCTACCTGCGTGCGGTGGGCAGCGTGCCGATGCTCGCTGCCGAGGAAGAGCAGGAACTGGCCGTGCGCCTGCGCGACGAGGGCGACCTCGATGCCGCTCGCCAGCTGATCCTGTCGCACCTGCGCTTTGTCGTGCATGTCGCCAAGGGTTACCAGGGTTACGGCCTGCCGATGGCCGACCTCGTGCAGGAAGGCAACGTCGGCCTGATGAAGGCCGTGCGTCGCTTCGATCCGGAAGTCGGTGTGCGGCTGGTGTCCTTTGCCGTGCACTGGATCAAGGCCGAGATTCACGAATTCATCCTGCGCAACTGGCGCATCGTCAAGGTCGCCACGACCAAGGCCCAGCGCAAGCTGTTCTTCAACCTGCGCAAGAACAAGAAGCGTCTTGGCTGGTTCTCGAAGGAAGAAGTCGAAGCAGTGGCCGATGATCTCGGCGTCACGCCGAAAGACGTGCTGGAAATGGAGTCGCGACTGTCCGGCCAGGACATGGCCTTCGACGGCCCGCAGGATGACAGCGATGAAGACCGTGTCTTCGCCCCGGCCGGTTACCTCGAAGCCACTGCAGACGGCCCTGCCGAGCAGGTCGAGGCCGAAGACTGGGAAGCCGCCAGCGAAGCTCGTCTGCACGCCGCCATGGCGACGCTGGACGAGCGCACCCGCGACATCGTCATGCGCCGCTGGCTGCAGGAACCGAAAGCCACGCTGCAGGAACTGGCCGACGAGTACGGTGTCTCCGCCGAGCGCATTCGCCAGCTGGAGAACAACGCGATGAAGAAGCTCAAGGGCATCATCGCAGCCTGACCTGGAAAACTGCTTC
>JAWWBS010000017.1 GCA_033720895.1 Gammaproteobacteria bacterium | reverse complement strand
TCCTCGGCTGCCACGGCAGCCGCAATGGCCCGCTGTGCCTCGCCCCAGATCGGCATGTCTGCTGCCTCGCCCA
Organism: Gammaproteobacteria bacterium; assembly: GCA_033720895.1. NCBI lineage: Bacteria > Pseudomonadati > Pseudomonadota > Gammaproteobacteria > Gammaproteobacteria bacterium. Next base: position 31,242 of record JAWWBS010000017.1, on the reverse strand, counting down.
GCGCCTTCAATCCGGCACTGAAATCGCCCAGCGCCTCAAGCAGCGCCTCGGCATTGCCCTCGGCTGCCGCCATGGCCACTTCCTCGGCCTCCTGCTCGAGCACCTTGAAGCGGGCGAGGAAGTCCTCGTGATGATCCTTTTCGAAGGCCGCCAGTCGCTCCAGGAACTTGGGCGTCGAAGCGGCATTGCCCGTCCAGGCAGGGATGATCTCGATGCTTTCCGGCAGGCTGACCGGCGCGCGAATCGCCGGATCGCGGCGGAACAGCAAGGTGCCGCCGACCAGCGAGGCTGCCAGGTCTGCGCCGCTGCCACTGCCCTGGAACAGGGTGTGTGCCACACGCAATGCCTCGAAAGCCTCTGGCTCGTCGGGCAGGCCACCGGACAGTTCCCACAAGACACCCATCAAGGCCGTCAGCATCGCGGCGCTGGAACCCAGCCCGAGCTTGGTCTCCTTGACGAAAAATGCGGATGAATCCATCAGCAGATCGCCGCCGGCTCCAGCCAGTGCTGCACGTCGTTCCGAGCTCAGGGCAGAAAATGCAGCTGAAAACAGCGGTACATCGGCATCTTCCCAGTGCAATTCCTCGCCCAGGATCGCTCGTCGCGGCTGGTCACTCAGCGGGCGGGCGAGGATGCGAAGCTGCTTGCTGTCCGCGTCTGCGTTGAACTCGCAGCGAGCCCGTGTACTCACGGCCGTCACCAGCGCAGGTGCGTGGTCCAGGACAGCGTACTCCCCGGCCAGGATCAACTTGCCCGGCGCGCTTGCGCGAATGATTCCCTGCTTCATGAGGCCTCCTCCCTGAGATCGCAACTGATGACTTCGGCAACACCCGGATGCGCACGCAGCATGTCGTCGGCAGCAGCGGCGGCTTCCGGCTGGCAGACCACCTTCACCTGCGGGCCGGCATCGATGGTGAAACACGCACCATGGCCTTTCTGGCGCAAATCCCGAACTGCCTCGATCAACTCCAGGGTAGCGGCGTTCCAGTAGATCACGCCGGGATTCGCCGCCATCGCCGTGGCATGCATTTTCAGGCAGGACTGCTCGGTGATCGAGGCCAGCGCGTCGAAGTCACGTGCCTCGATGGCCTCCCGGGCAGCAGCCAGGTCAGCCGGCTGACCTGCCTGCCAGGCCTGGAAATAAGGCGATGACTCGGCGGTCTGGCGCATGCCGTCCGAGGAGCCGGTAGCTTTCTGGCGTGCATCGGTCACCCCGACCAGGACTTTCAGCGGCCAGTGGCTGGCGGGGCGAAGCTGCTCGGCAAAACAGTCCTCGCCATCCTCACGCTCGCCGCGATGCTGCAGCACGAAGCCCCCGAAAATCGATCGTCCGGCCGAACCCGAGCCCTGTCGGGCCCACTGGCTGAGCGCGCGGTCGTCCAGGCCAAGCTCGAAGAGCTCACTGGCCGCAAGTGTCAGGGCGGCAAAGCCGGAGGCACTGGACGCGAGGCCTGCAGCCGTCGGGAAGTTGTTGTCGGTCTCGATGCGGCAGAAATCCTTCGTTCCGGAGGCGTCCCGCAGGCGATCCAGGAAGGCGCTTGCGCGACGTCCCTCTTCGGGTCGCTCCCGGCCGGCGCGAACATACACATCGGCCGTCAGGCTCTGGTCCAGCGACACGGTGGTCGTCGTCGCCAGGCCATCCAGCGTCACCGACAGCGAACCCACGGCCGGCAGGTTGAGCGACGCAGCACCGCGCTTGCCCCAGTATTTCACCAGCGCAATGTTCGCATTTGCCTGTCGGGTAACGCTTTTCGACACCGGCCGATCCTCGCCATGGCACAAAGTCCGCATTCTACCGCAGGCTGTCCCATGCCTGCCGCCTTTGCTAATCTTCCGCCACCATGGAGAGCAGCAACCTGGAAACCTGGCTGGCTGACCGCAAGGCGCGCTTCGAGCGCGAACTGCGGCGACGCTTGCTGCTGCCCATAGACGTCCCTGCCCGGCTCGCGTCCGCCATTCGCTATTCCATGACCAACGGCGGCAAGCGCCTGCGGCCGATGCTGGCTTATGCCAGCGCCGAGCTGCTGGACATCGCCCCCGGGCGGGTCGATGCGGTGGCCGTGGCAGTGGAGATGATCCACTGCTACTCGCTGGTCCATGACGACCTGCCCGCGATGGATGACGATGATCTCCGGCGTGGCCGGGCGACCACTCATCGAGCATATGACGAGGCTACCGCCATACTGGTTGGCGACGCCCTGCAGATGCAGGCCTTCGAGCTGCTGACCACCGACCCGGGCTTGCCGGCGGACCCTGCCGTCAGGCTCCGACTGGTGCGCCTGCTGTCCCGCGCAGGCGGCCCGGCCGGCATGACAGGCGGACAGGCCATGGACCTGGAAGCCGAGGGCTGCCGGCTCGATGTTGCCGAGCTCGACCGCATACATGCCCTGAAAACCGGCGAACTGATCAAGGCCGCCGTGTTGATGGCGGCCGTTTGCGGCGAGGCTTCCGAGGAATTGCTGGGCCGCCTGTCCCGCTTCGGCGATGCCGTGGGACTGGCCTTCCAGGTGCGCGACGACCTGCTGGATATCGACGGGGACGAACGGAAGCTCGGCAAACCGATCGGCTCCGACCTTGGCCTCAACAAGGCCACCTACCCGGCTTTGCTGGGCCGGGAAGCCTCCCTGGAGCGCCTGGAGGAACTGCGGGCGAATGCCCTGGCAGCGGTTGCCGACCTCGGGCCCTCCGCCGAGGCCCTGCGGCAGCTGGCCATCGCACTGATCGATCGCGATCACTGACCTGGCGCCCTCCGGCTGGGAAATCCGGCCGCAATCTCCTTATAATATCGCCCCGTCTGCAAGCCGGACGTGCCCGGGAATCCCCGCTGGCGCGCCGCTACCACGCATCAACAGGGAGTCATCTGATGAAATTCGACCAGAACATCAAGGCCATCATTTCCGGTGGTGTCTCGGGGCTCGGCAATGCCGTGGCCGAGAAAGTCATCGCCGCGGGTGGACACGTCGCCATGCTGGATATCAACGAGGAAGCCGGCAAGGCGGCCGCCGACAAGCTCGGCGAACGCGCCCTCTTCATCAAGACCGATGTCTCCAGCGAAAACGACGTCAATGCCGCCGTCGCCAAGGCCAAGGAAGCCTTTGGCGGCCTGAACCTGGCCGTCTCCTGTGCCGGCATCCTCGGCGCCAAGCGTGCGCTGGGTCGCGATGGCGCCATGCCATCGGATTTCTTTGCCAAGGTGGTCTCGGTCAATCTCGTCGGCACCTTCAACCTCAACAAGGCCGCTGCCGAAGCCATGCAGGACAACGAAGCCGGTGACGACGGCGAGCGTGGCCTGCTGGTAAACACGGCGTCCGTGGCTGCCTTCGAAGGCCAGATCGGCCAGGCAGCCTACTCCGCCTCCAAGGGCGGTGTCGCCGCCATGGCCCTGCCGCTGGCGCGCGAGTTCTCGCGCATCGGCGTGCGCGTCATGACCATCGCGCCGGGCATTTTCTGGACCCCGATGATGGAAGGCATGCCCCCTGAAGTGCAGGAATCGCTGGGTGCGCAGGTGCCCTTCCCGTCGCGCCTCGGCAAGCCCGAGGAATACGCCGACCTGGTGGCCTCGATCTGCGAGAACACCATGCTGAATGGCGAATGCATCCGTCTCGACGGAGCCATTCGCATGCAGCCGAAATAAGGCACCTGCCCGGGCAGGCTGCCGTTTCGAGCGGGAAAAAAGCCCGCCATTTCGGTAGACTCGGGGTTTGCCGATTTGCCAGCCCCCGCACGCGGGGGCTGCGACTTTTTGCCATAGCCGTAGCGGAGATAGCATGAGCGTCAATGACGTCGAACGAGACGTAATGGAATACGACGTGGTCATCGTCGGTGGTGGCCCCGCCGGACTGGCCAGCGCCATCAAGCTCAAGCAGGCCAATGCCGAATTGAACATCTGCCTGCTGGAGAAAGGCTCCGAGATCGGCGCCAACATCCTCTCCGGCTGCGTGCTGGAAACCGGCCCGCTGGACGAGCTCTGGCCGGAGTGGCGCGACAATCCACCGGCCATCTGTGTCGACGCAAAAGAAGACGAGTTCGCCCTGCTCTCCGAATCCGGCCGCAGGAAACTCCCTACGCCACCGCAACAGAAGAACCACGGCAATGTCATCGTGTCGCTGGGCTCCCTTTGCCAGCGTCTCGCTGAAAAGGCCGAATCCATGGAAATCGATGTCTTCCCGGGATTTCCGGCAGCCGAAGCGCTGATCGAAGACGGCAAGGTCGTGGGTGTGCGTTGCGGTGACATGGGCCTGGAGAAGGACGGCGAGCATGGCAGCAAGCCAGGGCCGAACTACGCGCCCGGCGTCGACATCCGCGCGCCGCTGACCATTCTTGCCGAGGGCTGCCGTGGCTCGGTATCCAAGCAGCTGATCAAGCGCTTCGAACTCGACAAGGACTCGGAGCCCCAGACCTATGGCCTGGGTTTCAAGGAACTCTGGCAGCTGCCTGAGGGCCGCGTGAAACCGGGCCGCATCGAACACACGGTGGGCTGGCCGCTCGCTTCGAATGCCTACGGCGGCTCCTTCCTGTACCACCTCGATGAAGACCGCGTATACGTGGGCTACATCGCAGGGCTGGATTACGAGCATCCGGAGTTCTCGCCGTTCGAAGCCTTCCAGCAGTTCAAACATCACCCCAGCGTCAAGGCACTGCTGGAAGGTGGCGAAATCGTATCCTCCGGTGCCCGCACGGTGGCCAAGGGCGGCTTCCAGTCGCTCCCGAAACTCGACGTGCCCGGTGCCATGCTGATCGGCGATGCCGCCGGCACCTTGAACTTTGCCAAGATCAAGGGCGTGCACATGGCCATTCGCAGCGGCATGCTTGCCGCCGACCACTTCATTGCCAGCGGCAAGGCCGAAGGCTGGGATGCGGCATTCCGGAAATCCGCTGCTGCGAAGGAACTGAAGAAGGTCCGCAACATCGCCCCGGGATTCAAGAAAGGACTCTGGTTCGGCCTGCTCAATGCCGCCTTCGAGACCATCACCCTGGGGCTGGCGCCGTGGACCCTGTCGCATGGCAAACCGGACTGGGCAAAACTGAGAAAGACAGAAGCTGCCGGCGACCTGCCGCAAGCCATCAAGGAGCGTGACCTCGAACCGCGCGACCGACTGGCGTCCGTCTACTTTGCGGCAACGGAACACGACGAATCGCAGCCAGCGCATCTGAAGGTTGCCGACACGAACATCTGTGCCACCACCTGTGCAGAGGAATACGACAACCCCTGCACGCGCTTCTGCCCCGCCAATGTCTACGAAATGGTGGATGATGGCAGCGGTGGCCGGAAGCTGCAGATCAACGCGGCCAATTGCGTGCACTGCAAGGCCTGCGACATCAAGGATCCCTACGAGATCATCACCTGGACGACGCCGGAAGGCGGCTCCGGACCCAATTACCAGAACCTGTAAACCTGGAAGGAAGAAGAATGAAGATTCTTGTCCCGATCAAGCGCGTTATCGACTACAACGTGCGCGTGCAACTCAAGCGCGACAACTCAGGCGTCCAGACCGATGGTGTCAAGATGAGCATCAACCCCTTCGACGAAATTGCCGTCGAAGAAGCACTGCGCATCAAGGAACGCGGAGATGCCGAAGAAGTCATCGTTGTTTCGATAGGCGAGAAGGTCTGCGAACAGCAGCTGCGCAATGCGCTGGCCATGGGCGCCGATCGCGCCATACTGGTCGAAACCGATGACGTGGTGCAGCCGCTGGGCGCGGCGCGCGTGATCCAGAAGCTCCGCGAGGAAGAAGGTGCCGAGCTGGTCATCATGGGCAAGCAGGCCATTGATGACGACTGCAACCAGACCGGCCAGATGCTGGCGGCGATTTCGAACCTGCCGCAGGCAACGTTCGGTTCCAAGGTCGAGCTGGCCGATGGCAAGGCCACTGTGACTCGCGAAGTCGACGCCGGCCTCGAGGTCATCGAAATCGACCTGCCGGCCGTGATCACCACGGACCTGCGCCTGAATGAACCGCGCTTCGTGAAGATGCCGGACATCATGAAAGCCAAGAAGAAGCCACTGGATGTGAAGGCACTTGCCGATCTCGGTGTCGACATGCCCCCGACACTGGAAAACACCGGCTATGCTCCGCCGCCGAAGCGCGAGGGCGGCAAGAAGGTCGAATCGGTCGAAGAACTGGTCGAAGCCATGCAGAACAAGGGGGTGCTGTAATGAAGGTCCTGCTGATCGCCGAACACGCTGACGGCAAACTGAATCCTTCCACTGCAAAGTCTCTCACCTGCGCGGCGCAGCTGGGCGACGTCGACGTTGCCGTTTTCGGAGACTCGGTCGATGCGGTTGCGGAGAAGGCGGCTGCGCTGGATGGCGTGAAGAATGTCATAGCCGTAGAGCGCAACGAGAACGCACAACCGCTGGCGGCCATCCTGGCTCCACAGATTGCCAAACTGGCCGAAGGCTACGAGGCTGTCCTGATGCCATCCACGACATTCGGCAAGGATGTCATGCCGCGCGCAGCTGCCATGCTGGGCGTTCCACAGGTCTCCGACATCATGGAAGTGGCCGGTGAACGGGAATTCCAGCGCCCGATCTATGCTGGCAATGTCCTTACCACGGTCAAGGTGCCTGACGGCGTCACCATCTGCGGCACGGTTCGGGTCGCTTCCTACCAGGCCACACCTGCGGGAACGGACGTTGCAGCGATCGACAAGCGCGAGCTCGATGTCGAGCTGCCGTCGCACACCCGCTTCGTGAAGCTTGAAGCGTCCGAAAGCGATCGTCCCGACCTGCAATCAGCCCCGGTCGTGATTTCCGGTGGCCGCGGCGTTGGCAGCAAGGAAAACTTCGACATCATCTATCGCTTTGCCGACAAGCTGGGCGCAGCAGTCGGTGCGTCGCGCGCCGCCGTCGACGCCGGCTTCGTCCCCAATGACATGCAGGTCGGCCAGACAGGCAAGATCATCGCGCCGGACCTGTACATGTGCTTCGGCATTTCCGGGGCCATCCAGCATGTCACCGGCATCAAGGATGCCGGTACCATCGTGGCGATCAACAAGGATCCGGACGCACCGATCTTCGACATCGCCGACATCGGCCTGGTTGGCGACCTGTTCGATATCCTGCCGAAACTCGAAGCTGCCATCGACGCAGCCAAATCCTGAGGCAAGAACAAAGACAGGAATCGAAGCAAGATCATGAGCGAGCGTAACGACAAGCCGATGTGGACGCCGTCCACAGAGCGCATGGCCACTACCAACATGTCACGCTTCATTGCGCGGATCGGCAAGGAATACGATGCCAAGGTCGTGGACTACCCCACGCTATGGCAGTGGTCGGTCGAGCACCCGGAGAAGTTCTGGCCGGAGGTCTGGGGCTTTTGCGGCATCCAGGCTTCCAGGCTATGGGAGTCGGTGCTGGAAGACGCTGACAAGATGCCGGGCGCTCGCTGGTTCACCGGTACGCGCCTGAATTTCGCCGAAAACCTGCTTCGTTTCCGGGACGAGCGTACTGCGCTGGTCTTCCGCGACGAGTCCGGCAATCGCACCGCGCTTACCTACGCCGAACTCTACCAACAGGTTGCCAGGCTCGCGGGTGCCATGCGCGAACTGGGCGTCCAGCCGGGTGACCGCGTGGCCGGCTTCATGCCAAATCGCCATGAAACCGTCATAGCGATGCTCGCCGCATCCAGCTGTGGCGCCATCTGGTCGTCCTGCTCGCCCGACTTCGGCATCAATGGCGTACTGGACCGCTTCGGCCAGATCGAACCGAAGCTGCTGTTCACTTGCGACGGCTACTACTACAACGGCAAGACCATCGATTCGCTGGAACCGATGCGCGGCGTGCTCGAAAAGCTGGCCGTCGACAAGGTCGTCGTCATTCCCGAGGTGCAGACCGCAGCCTCAACGGCTGACCTGCCGAATGCCGTGCTCTGGAACGACTTCCTTTCGGACGAAACGGAAATCGAATTCGAACAGCTGCCCTTCGATCATCCGCTGTACATCATGTACTCATCCGGTACTACCGGCGTGCCAAAGTGCATCGTGCATGGCGCGGGCGGCACGCTCATGCAGCATCTCAAGGAACACGTACTCCATACCGACCTTTCGCGCGACGACACCCTGTTCTACTTCACCACCTGCGGCTGGATGATGTGGAACTGGCTGGTCTCGGGCCTGGCAACGGGCAGCACGGTCGTGCTTTTCGATGGCTCGCCGTTCCATCCCGGCCCGGAGGCCATGTGGCAGATGGTGGAAGAGGAAGGCATTTCTGTCTTCGGCACGAGCGCCAAGTACATCGCCGCCGTGGACAAGGCCGGTTACAACCCGGGCAAAGAGGTCGACCTGTCGCGGCTCAAGGCGATACTGTCTACCGGCTCGCCCCTGTTGCCGGAATCCTACGATTTCGTCTATCGCGACGTTAAAGAAGACCTGCAGCTTTCCTCCATTTCCGGAGGCACGGACATCATTTCCTGCTTTGCGCTGGGCAATCCGATATTGCCGGTCTACAAGGGCGAGCTGCAATGCCGCGGGCTTGGCATGGCGGTCGAGATTTACGACGACGAAGGAAACCCGGTCAGGGAAGAGAAAGGCGAACTGGTTTGCGAAAAGCCTTTCCCCTCCATGCCGATCTATTTCTGGAATGACGAACACGGCGAACGTTATCACTCCGCCTACTTCGATCGCTTCGACAACACCTGGTGCCATGGCGATTTTGCAGAACTGACTGCCCATGACGGCATCATCATCCATGGACGATCGGATGCCACGCTGAATCCGGGCGGTGTACGAATCGGTACTGCCGAAATATACCGCCAGGTCGAAAAGCTGGATGAAGTTCTCGAATCTCTGGCTATAGGGCAGCAGTGGAAAGGCGATGTCCGTGTCGTGCTGTTTGTACGCCTGAAAAGCGGCGTCACGCTCGATGATGAACTTCAGTCACGCATTCGAAAGCAGATTCGTGCCAATACCACGCCTCGACATGTGCCCGCCAAGATCGTGGCAGTTACCGACATACCGCGGACAATTTCCGGAAAAATCGTCGAAATGGCAGTCGCCAATGTCGTGCACGGTCGACCAGTCAAGAACACCGATGCCCTGGCCAATCCAGAGGCACTCGAGCAGTTTCGCGACGTCCCTGACCTGCAGACAGACTGAGAAAACATGTCGCCCCGTCAGCGTTATCTTGCCTGCCTGGAGCAACCCGACTTTGACAGGGATGCGGCGCAGGAAGAGGCCATTGCAGCGCTGGACGCTATCTGGGCGGACCTTGAGACCGAATCAAACCCCTCTTTTCTGACAAAAATTGGCAGGAAACTTGGCCTGGTAACGACATCTCATCCACCTCGTCAAGGCCTCTACATGTGGGGTGGCGTTGGGCGCGGCAAGACCTTCCTGATGGACTTGTTCTTCAATGCCTTGACCATCCCGGGAAAGCGGCGACAGCATTTTCATCGCTTCATGCTGGACATTCATCGGCGTCTCAAGACGCTCGGCCACATGGAAGACCCGCTAGAACGTGTTGCCAGCGACATTGCTGCCGAATCGCGAGTGATCTGCTTCGACGAGTTCTTTGTCGCAGATATCACCGATGCGATGATCCTGGGTCGACTGTTCGAGAAGCTCTTTTGTCGCGGGATTACATTGATTGCCACTTCGAACATTCCGCCTGACCAGCTATACAGTGATGGCCTTCAGCGGCAGCGCTTCCTGCCGGCAATCGCGGCACTCAAGAAACACTGTGAAATTCTGAATGTCGATGGCGGCGTGGATTATCGACTGCGCGTTCTCGAGCTTGCAGAAATCTACCACTACCCGCTGGATGATGATGCGGAGACTTCGCTCGCCACCAGCTTCGAAAGAATCGCCGGGGCTTCCACTCGCCTGGAAAGCAGTACCATCAAGGTGGAGGGCCGGAAGATCCCCATCAAGGCTGCAGCTGATGGCGTTGCCTGGTTCGAGTTCAGCGAACTCTGCGATGGACCACGGAGCGTGTCCGACTATATCGAGATCGCCCAGGAATTCCATACCGTGCTGATCTCCAACATTCCCGAGATGGACTGGAAAATGGAGAACCAGGCAAGGCGATTCATCAACCTGGTCGACGAATTCTACGATCATGGAGTAAACCTGATCGTGTCTGCCCAAAAGCCGGTCGAAACCCTGTATTCGGGAGAGCGGCTCGCATTTGAATATCAGCGAACCCGAAGCCGACTACTGGAAATGCAGTCTACAGAGTACCTGTCAAGCGCCCACAAATAGAGATGCCGAGGGTCTACTGACCCTCGGCATCGGCAAAGCGCATGCCAGCAGCAATCAGAAATCGAACTGTGCACGCAATCGGATGGATCTTGGAGCCTGCATAGCCGTAGGTTGCAGATAACGACGCTCTACGCCCCCGGAATCATTCTCCGCACTTTCATTGACCTCTGTCGGGACGTTTGAATCAAAGACATTGAAGATATCAATACCCAGATTCACGTCAGCTACACCCCATACAGTATCGTAGTCGAGTGACAGATCCACCTGGCTTTTGAACGGCGTACGACCACGACTTCCACGCTGCACCGGGACACCGTCCTGGAAGAAGGACTCTGCACCGTACAACTGGGCAAACGGGTCGGACGGATGCACCCCGAAGGCGTTTATTGGTCGCCCCGATTCAAGGAGCATGTTCGCACCTACACGCCAGTTCGCCGCAAACTGATAGGCACCAAACAGCTTCACGGCATGTGTTCGGTCATTAGGCAGCCTGCCATATGCATTATCCAGAAGACCCGGGAAGTCATATAACGTTGTCAGTCCTGCGTCGTCCTGACCATTGTCGGAACGAACATATCCTTCGTTATTGCCGTAGGACTGGGACCAGGTATAGGAGCCTTGCAGGAACCAGGTACCGTCCCAGGCACGTTCGAGCAGGAACTCGACCGCGTTGTACCTTCGAATGGATTCCGGATAGCCCAGCTGGTCAGCAGTGAACGTGTAGGTTTGTACGCCATCATCCACGCCGTCACCATCAATGTCTCCACAGCCATCCCAGTCAATCGTCACACCACTGCCCGGATTGGCAAGTACATAGTGAAAATCGCCAATTCCGCAAGATGCAGTCGCTGCCAATGTGCCATTGTCGATCAGGCTCTGGAAAGCTGCATCCGTGGTCAGATCCTCAAGAGTCGACTTCAAGTCTCGAAATACCGCGCGGGCTCCAATTGTCCAGCCGTTACCAAGATCGCGAATCGCACCAACAATCCACTCTTCCTGGTACATTGGTTCAATATTGGCATCGACAATGGAGGCTGTATCCGCTGCGCTGCCGTCGCCAAAGACGTTTCTGCCAAGGCCCGCGCCCGTTACAACGGGAGCGCCGGTAATGGATGATGCGTTCGGGTCTCGGTTCAGGTTTGTGGGATCGAATGTCTGAGTGACACCGTTGCCATCGATGAACGTGAGTGGCAATCCGGTTGCCGGATCAATAGAACCGAATTCGTAGTACTCCTGAATGAAAAGTTCCGCGCCGGCCAGGCGAACATTGGTATTGTTGGCAACTGGCAGGTAGTACTGACCATAGTTCGCGAAGACCTTCAGGGAGCCGTCACCCAGAGCATCCCAGGCAATTCCAAGCCTCGGCGCAAGCTGGTTCTCGACCTTGATAAACGATTCACCGGCGGCGTTCTTGTTATCGAAGGTCTCGTTCCGGACACCCAGGCGCAACGTGACGGTGTCAGTGATTGTCCAGGTGTCCTCTACGTACAAAGCAGAAGTATTCGTCTCGAAAGAGCCACCTCGATCAAGAATCCGGAGCCGCATGTACTCCGTGCCCGCATCCTCTTCGTAGAGCCAGAAATAGCCACCGGAATAGAAACTGGTGTCTGCCGACGTATTGATCTCATTGTCGAGACCAAAGGTCAACTGGTGATCATCAATGATCCACTCGCCGTCAACTCGCATCGCTTCGCGCTTGTCGGATGCAATAGCCGGGACACCGTTCACCCAGCAGCCTGGAAAACGATTTGACGCCCCTGGTCGGATATCCACAATTACCGGGCAAATCGTGTCTGCAGATGAACGGTCAGTCAGATCGTATTCATTCTCGCCATACATTGCCGAAATGGTAAAGTCCGGCGTCAGGTACCCGGTGTAGCGAGCTACGAAATTTTCACCACCGCGGTCCAGAAATGCCGTTCCACTCAGGTCGCCTCTCGAATATTGACTGAACGTTGTCGGCTCGCCTGAATCGTTAAGGCCGGAAACATCAGCATCGAAGTCATCCTCCCTCGTAGAGGACTCGTCGGAAAACGCCGTGAATTCGACAGTGTGATTTGCGGTTATATTAAGGTCGAGCTTCAATCCCCAGAATGCGTCGTCAGAGCTTCTTTCAATTATCGACTCGGAAGATCGCGATACGTCCGTTGACTCGACATCGCGCACGTTATAGAGAACATGGAAAAACGCCTTGTCCTTAACGATCGGACCAGACGCATAAAGGTTCATGCGAACGGCCTCGGCTCGATCTTCTGCTCGATCAATATAGAGTCCACCGGTATCCGGGAAGTAGCTGTTCTGACTTTCACCTTCGAGGCCGGAATCGACCAGGTCCGGGTTCAGAATGATATTGAAGCCATATTCATACTCGTTGCTACCAGACTTGGTTACGGCGTTGATCACGCCGCCGGTAGCGCGACCAAACTCTGCCGAGTAACCACCTGTCTTGATCTGGAATTCCTGGTAGAACTCGAAAGGCACGCTCGAACACCCGAGGCCGTTTCTGAAGTCCGTGACATTCAGGCCATTGATGTAACAGACATTTTCACCCACGGTAGAGCCACCAAAGGATGCAAGGTTGCCGAATGCGGAATCCCCTCGAGTGGTACCTGGAGCCAGCAAGGCGACGTCTGTCACCGTCCGATTGACCGGAATTCTGTCGATAGTCTGCTCGCCCAGAACGGTGGCCGATTCAGTCGAGGTGATATCTATAGGTGAAATGGCCTGTCCTACTACCGTAAGACTTCCAAGGTCTGCGGCATCGTCAACAATCAGGGTTACAGATGACGTTGTACCAACTGAAACGTTGACGCTTCGAGAAGCATTCCCGAGGGATGAGGTGACAGAAACAATGTACTCACCGATGGGCATCGATGAAAACCTGAAGGTTCCATCAGAATCAGCTTGCAACGTCCTGGAAAATCCAGTCGCGTCATTCGACGCTGTAACGCTTACACCAGGCAGGGCCTGTCCATCAGCATTTACCGTACCAACAATAGTGCCGTTCACGTTTGAAGCGGCGATGACCGAAGATTGCCCGAATATGGACACTGCGACCACGACAGCCAACATGGCAATTGACGTTCCTAGCGAACGTTCAACCTTCCTGGAAGTCTTCATATATGAAATCCCTCTCATTAATTGCTCCAGTTCGCCGCCTGGCGAACATCCCCTTTCCTGGCGCCATTCATGACGCACATGGCGGTAGAGACTAGGAAAGGGGCAAGTCAGCAACAATCAGGGGAAGTACTGAAAAGAAAAGGGCTGCCCTTGGCAGCCCTTTTCAGCAAGCAATGATTTTACCAGCTGCCTATCAAGCCAGCGTGGCAAAATCGTCAACCTGGATCGCGCGGACCCGCAGTGCGTCGGCGGTACGCAGCGCCTCTGCTTCGGCCGGCGTAATGACTTCATTCTTCACGGCGACCTCGAGCTGCTCGTCATAGGTCCAGCCTTTTACCATGCCGGCCTTCATGCCGGCACGCAGCTTCTTCTCCAAGGGAACGACACCTTGCAGCGCGGCCATGGCCTGGTCGAGCAACAGGATGCGCTCATAGCGATCGCTCTCCACCGGGTAATACATGCCGGAAGTCAGGCTATCGCGGTGTTCTCCCGATGTCTGCAATGCCCGGGCAATACCGTTATCCAGGCGATCGTGCGCCGGCGCAAAGCGTCGACCCAGCGGAAAGAGAAGCAATCGCAAACCGGCAGCGATGAAGCGGTTCGGCAGGTTCTTCAGCATGACATCCATGCTTTGCTGCATGTCATACAAGGCATTGTCCAGCACCCAGTGCAGGAAGGGCAGGTCCTCGGCCCTGTGGCCCTGGTCCTTGTAGTGCTTGATGGTTGCGGAGGCCAGGTAGAGCTGGCTGATCACATCGGCCATGCGACCGGAAATGCGCTCGCGACGCTTGATCTCGCCACGGAAGGTCAGCAGCAGCACATCGGTGGCAAATGCGAAAGCCGAGCTCATGCGGGTCAGCTGCTTGATGTAGCGGCGCAACTCGGGCCGCTCGTCCGGCGCCGTTGCCAGGCGCGAACCGCTCAGGCCGAGCAGCACGCTTCGCACGGCATTGCTGACCGCAAAGCCGATATGACTGGTCATGGCGTTATCGAAGGCAGCGAAGGCTTCGTCAGCGTTTTCGTTCTGGGCCGCCTGCAGCTCTTCGAGCAGGTAGGGATGACAGCGAATCGCGCCCTGCCCGAAGGTCATGAGATTGCGGGTCAGGATATTGTGCCCTTCCACGGTCACGCCGACAGCGGGGAACTGGTAGTACTGCCCCAACGGATTGGCCGGACCCATGCAGACGCCGGCACCACCATGCACTTCGACCGCATCATTGATCACCTGACGGGAACGCTCGGTCATGTTGTATTTCATGATGGCCGAAATCACCGACGGCTTGTGGCCCTGGTCCAGCGCCGACAGCGTCAGCAGGCGAGCAGCATCCATGGCATAAAGATGACCACCAATACGGCCCAGCGACTCTTCGATACCCTCGAAGGCACCAATCGGCATCTTGAACTGGCGACGCACCTGCGCGTAGGCGCCGGAGAGTCGTGCACTCATCTTCGCTGAAGCGGTCGACAGTGCCGGCAGGGAAATCGCACGACCGTCGGTCAGCGATTCCATTAGCATGCGCCAGCCATTGCCGATCTGCTCCTGGCCGCCGATGACCCATTGCATCGGAATGAACACATCCTTGCCACGCAAGGGACCGTTCGGGAAGGCAAAGTGCATGGGGTCATGGCGATTGCCCTGCTCCACGCCCGGCGTGCCCGCTGGCACCAGGGCCAGGGTAATGCCGAGATTGTCCGACTTGCCTTCGCGGGGACCCAGCAAGCCATCCGGGTCGCGCAGCTTGAAAGCGAGGCCCAGCACCGTCGCGATGGGACCCAGGGTTATATAGCGTTTGTCGAAGTTCAGGCGGATGCCCAGCACTTCCCTGCCCTCGTGCTCGCCCTTGCAGACCACGCCCGTGTCCGGCAGCGCGCCGGCATCGGAACCTGCCTCGGGTGCAGTCAGCGCAAAGCAGGGGATCTCTTCAGCCTTTGCGAGACGCGGCAGGTAATGATCCTTTTGCTCGTCGGTGCCGTACTTCAGCAGCAATTTGCCAGGGCCCACGGAATTCGGAATCATCACGGTCAACGCCGCACTGATCGAACGCGTGGCAATTTTCATGATCGCCGCAGCATGGCCATATTGTGAGAAGCCCTTGCCACCGTATTCCTTTGGAATGACCATGCCGAAAAAGTCGTGCTCCCGGATCAGGTCCCAGGCCGCTTCCGGAAGTTCCTTGGTGCGGTTGTCGATTTCATAATCGTCCAGCAGCGCGCAGAACTCCTCGACCGGACCTTCCAGGAACTCGCGTTCCTCGTCCGACATCGAGACCTGCGGAAATGCCATGAGCTCTTCCCACTTCGGCATGCCGGTGAAAAGCTGGGCATCCCACCAGGTGGTACCGGCTTCCAGCGCTTCCTGTTCCGTCTGTGAGATCTCCGGCATGGAACTCTTGTAGAACGAGAACAGTGGTCCGGTCAGCAAGACCCGTCGCAATGGCCCTACATTGAAAAGAACCAGGGCGAACGCAAATGGCAGGCCCCAGCCCATGAAGGCACCGGCAGACAACCAGCCCAGCCAGCGCAGCAGCATCAGGACCGCACCGAATGCGATGAAAGACGGCCAGCGTCCGATGCGCTTGAACGCGGCGAACAGGGCCACCGACAGCAATAAGAAAGAAGCGATGAGGCTTGTGCTCACGATGAAACTCCTTGGGAGGTCGGAAACCCCGCCCGTGCCAGCCGGAACGGGCGGGTATCAATCAGCTGGCGTCAGCCTGGTGCTCGGGCGCTGCCTTGATGAAGGCATCCAGGGTCCTGCAGTTTGCCGCGATGGCCGAAATCATTTCGAACTGGCTCATGTCGACATCGAATCGCTCGGCATTGTAGACCTGCGGAACGAGGAAGAGGTCAGCCATGGTCACGTGATCGCCGTAGCAGAAGCTGCCGGGACGAGCGTCCGCTGCCAGCCTCTTCTCCAGCGCCGAGAAACCCTCGACGATCCAGTGCTGGTACCAGCGCTTGACCGCGGCTTCGTCGGCACCGAACTCGGTCTTGAGGTAATCGAGAACGCCTAGGTTGTTCAACGGATGAACATCACAGGCAATCATGCTCGACAACGAGCGCACCCAGGCCCGGTCTTTCATATCCTCGGGCAACAAGGCAGGGTTCGGATGCAGCTCGTCGAGATACTCGATGATTGCGATGGACTGCGTGAACGGCATGCCGTTGTGCACCAACGTCGGCACCCTGCCCTGCGGATTCAGCTTCAGGTAGCTCGGCTTGTGCTGCTGGCCACCATCCTTCACCAGGTGCACGAATTTGTGGTCGGCCTCCAGCTGCTTGATGTTCAGTGCGATGCGAACACGATAGGCTGCAGAGCTGCGCCAGTAGGTATGAAGTTCCAGTGACATTCAGATGATCCTCTTCCTGCTTTAACGGGTCAGGCCTTCTCGATGGACTGCTCGATGCTGCCGAAAATCGACTTGCCGTCGTCATCCCACATGTCGATCTTCACCTGGTCGCCGAACTTCAGGAAGCCGGTCTCGGGCTTGCCGTTGGCAATGATTTCCAGCATGCGAATTTCTGCCAGGCAGGAAGCACCCTTGGAGGTGTCTTCGTTGGCAATGGTGCCGGAACCGATGATGGCACCTGCGCTCAGCGGGCGCGTCTTGGCCGCATGCGCAACCAGCTGGGCAAAATTGAACTGCATGTCGACGCCGGCCTCCGGCTCGCCGAACCATTCGTCATTGATCCAGGAACGCAGCGGACGATGCAGCTTGTAGTCCTGCCACTTGTCACCAAGCTCGTCCGGGGTGACGAAGACCGGCGACAGCGCCGAGCGCGGCTTCGACTGCAGGAAGCCGAATCCCTTGGCCAGTTCACCCGGAATCAGGTTGCGCAGCGAAACGTCGTTCACCAGACCGATGAGAAGAATCTCCTTGCCGGCCTCCTCTGGCGTCGCCGCCATCGGCACATCACCCGTGACAACCACGATCTCGGCTTCCAGATCGATGCCATATTCCTCGCTCGGCACCTTCACCGCATCGCGCGGGCCATAGAAGCCAGCAGACACGGCCTGGTACATCAGCGGATCGGTGTAGAAGGTTTCCGGGACCTCAGCGCCACGCGCCTTGCGCACGCGTTCGACGTGCGGCAGGTAGGCCGAGCCGTCATTGAACTCGTAGGCACGCGGCAGCGGTGCGGCCAGCTTCGCCATGTCCAGGTCGAAGGCCTGTGGCAAGTCACCCTCGTTCAACGCGTCATACAGGTCCTGCAACTGCGGCGACAGCGTCGCCCAGTCTTCCAGCGCAGCCTGCATCGTCGGCGCGATGTCCTTGGCGCTGACGCCCTTGACCAGATCCTTGCTGACAACGATCAGCTCGCCATCGCGACCTTGCTTGAGACTTCCGAGTTTCATTGATGCTCCCTGAATCGAATGGATTGCTTTCGATTGAATTACTTGTTCGGCTTGAAGTGCTTCTGGATACCTTCCCAGCAGCTCGAGTAGTTCTTTTGCAGCGCGTCGGATTCCATTGCCTGCTTCGTCGGATGAAAGGCCAGGCGGGTTTCGAACATGAACGCCATGGTGTCGGTGATGTGCTGTGGCGTCGTGGTGTCGATGCTCGACGCCTTTTCAAACGTTGCCGCATCCGGTCCGTGTCCGCTCATGGAGTTGTGCAGGCTGGAACCGCCTGGCACGAAACCGTCTTCCTTGGCTTCCTTCGCATCGTATTCGCCATGGATCAGCCCCATGAATTCGCTCATGAGATTGCGGTGATACCACGGCGGACGGAAAGTATCCTCCATCACCAGCCAGCGTGGCGGGAAGATGACGAAATCGAGATTCGCGGTGCCCGGTTGCGTCGTCTGCGACGTCAGCACCGTGAAGATGGACGGGTCCGGGTGATCGTAGCTGATCGATCCAATCGTATTGAAACGGCGCAGGTCGTACTTGTACGGCGCGTAGTTGCCATGCCAGGCGACCACGTCCAGCGGCGAATGGTCGATGCTCGCCGACCAGAGGCGGCCCTGGAACTTGGCGACCAGTTCGAAATCGCCCTCGACATCTTCGTAAGCCGCCACCGGTGTGAGGAAATCACGGGGATTTGCCAGGCAGTTGGAGCCGATCGGACCCAGGTCCGGCAGGATCAGGTTGGCGCCGAAGTTTTCGGCAATGTAGCCGCGAACCTCCTTGTCGAGCAGTTCCACGGCAAAGCGCACACCGCGCGGAACAACCGCGATTTCCTGCGGTTCGATATCCAGCACGCCGAGCTCGGTGCGGATCTTCAGGCGGCCCAGCTGCGGCACGATCAGCATTTCGCCATCGGCGTTGTAGAAGTAGCGACCTTCCATCGAGGCATTGGCACAGTACATGTGCACACCGCAACCGCCCTGCGTCTCCGGCGAACCGTTACCGGCTACCGTGAAGATGCCATCGATGAAATCGGTCTTTGCTTTCGGCAGCGGAAAAGGATTCCAGCGCAACTGGTTCGGCGTCGCCGGAAGTTCGCTGAAATGGGAATGGAAGCTGCCCGCAGCCAGCAGGGAAAAATCACCGTGGATGACGGCCGGACGAATACGATACAACCAGCTGCGCTCGTTGTGGGCGCGCGGTGCAGTGAACGCCGTGCCGGTCAGCTGCTCGGCATACAGGCCGAGCGGTGCGACCTGCGGCGAGTTCATGCCTTCCGGCAATGCACCCTCGATCGCCTCCGTGGCGAACTCGTTTCCGAAACCCGACATGTAATTCTTCTTGTCTGCCGACATTTCTCTTTTCCCTTTCTGAACGAAGCGGCCATCCGGCCGCTTCAATCCACTCAGACTTGTTGATTGAAAAGCGTGAGCCTCGAGGGCCGAGGAATCTTGTTTGCTGGTAAGGCGCGGAGCGGCGAGAAAGCGCAACGTATATGGCAATACGTGAGCATTTCGAGCCGCTGCGCAACACCGCCAGCGGGCAAGATAACCGGCTTTACAATACTCCGCGCTTCTCCTGATCCCGCTCGATCGATTCGAAGAGCGCCTGGAAGTTGCCTTCACCGAAGCCTTCATTGCCCTTGCGCTGGATGATCTCGAAGAAGATCGGACCGATCGCGTTCTTCGTGAAGATCTGCAGCAGCTTCTTCGACTTCGTTTCCGGATCGGCATCCATCAGGATCTTGTTCTTCTGCATGCGCTCGATATCTTCGTTGTGATTAGGAATCTTTTCCTCGATCACTTCGTAATAGGTATCCGGCGTGTCCAGGAACTCGAGACCGTTGGCGCGCAGGCCTTCGACGGTGTCGTAAATGTTGTCGGTGAACATGGCGATGTGCTGGATGCCCTCGCCCTTGTATTCACGCAGGTATTCGTTGATCTGCGATTTCTCGTCCGCGGACTCGTTCAACGGGATGCGCACCATGCCATCCGGCGCCGTCATCGCCTTGGACACCAGGCCGGTCTGCGCACCCTTGATGTCGAAGTAGCGGATCTCGCGGAAGTTGAACAGCTTTTCGTAGAAATCGGACCAGGTCTGCATGTTGCCGAACTCGACGTTGTGTGTCAGGTGGTCGACAAAGGTCAGGCCGAGGCCCTTCGGGTTCTTGTCATCGACGATGTACTCGAAGTCGGCGGCGTAGCAATCGCCCTTGTCGCCATACTGTTCGACCATGTACAGCACCGATCCACCGATACCTTCCAGCGCCGGCACGTCCAGCGGCAGGGTTTCCGGCTTCTTGTCGAAGAACTTGGCGTCGTTTTCCTTGGCCAGCTTCTCGGCCTTGGCAGCGTCCTTGACGCGAATCGCAAAACCGGCGGCACAGGGGCCGTGCTCGGCGGCGAAATCCATGGCAAAGCTGCCCGGCTCTTCGTTCAGCAGGAAGTTGACGTCATTCTGGCGATACAGGGTGACCTTCTTGCTCTTGTGCTTCGCGACCGCGGTGAAGCCGAGATTCTGGAACAGCTCGTGCAGCATCTCCGGCTGGGGAGCCGCGTATTCAACGAATTCGAAGCCGTCGACACCCATCGGGTTCTCGAACAGGTCTGCCATGTGACACCTCTTGTTTTAATGAATCTGAATGGTTGCGGAAAGCCCGTCATTATAAAGAATCGGGCCCCATTTATGTACCCGGGGCCACCGGCCGGTGGCCCCGGAGCGCCTTTAGAATCAGCGAGTTAGGGATTCAGGACACTGACCTGGGTCAATTTGACTGTATTTGGCGAAAATTTGACCAGTCGGCATCAACCCCCGAGCTCGGTACGCACGTCCAGCAGCTCGGGAAAGAAGGTCAGTTCCAACGCCTTGCGCAGGAAACCGACCCCGGAAGAGCCACCCGTACCCTGCTTGAAGCCAATGACCCGCTCCACGGTCTTCATGTGCCGGAAACGCCAGAGCTGGAACATTTCTTCCACGTCGACCAGTTTTTCGGCCATTTCGTAGGCCGCCCAGTAACGGTCCCGGTTCTGGTAAATGGTTTTCATGACTGCGGTGACCTTGGCGCTGGCCTCGTAGGGCTGGGACCAGTCGCGCTCGACCCGGTCCTCCGGCACCGGCAGGCCGCGACGAGCCAGGTAGCGCAGGAACTCGTCATACAGGCTGGGTGCTTCGAGGATGCCCTGCAACCAGGCATGGGTATCCTCCGAGTACTCGAAGACCTTGATCATGTCGGGATTCTTGTTGCCGAGGCGGAATTCCAGCGCCCGGTACTGGGCCGACTGGAAGCCGGAGGCGCCACCCAGGACATTCCGGAACTCGGCGTACTCGGAGGGCGTCAGGGTTTCGAGCACCGCCCACTGGTTGAACAGCTGCTGCTGGACCTGCTTGACCCGCGCCAGCACCTTGAAACAGGGCTCCAGCTTGTCCTCGCGGATGGACTCGATCGCGGCGTCAAGCTCGTGCAGGATCAGCTTCATCCACAGCTCGGAGGTCTGGTGCTGGATGATGAACAGCATCTCGTCATGGTGATGGGGTTCTGACAGCGGCTCCTGGGCATCGAGGATCCGATCCAGTCGCAGGTAGCCATCGTAGGTCAGCTGTCCTTTCAGGTCCGTACGGATGCTGCCTTCCAGTTCTCTCTTGTTCATTGGCTTGGATTCCCCGTATCCGTCATGCCTCGGCAGCGGGATTTCCCGTAGCTGCCGGGGTTTTGCTAGAATCGCGCTCTTGCCAAGCCGCCGCCCGGTGATTTCAGCTCCGGGTGGACGGGCTCGGTCGGCCAGAAAAGGTCATTCTAGCAGCCCGGAGCAGGCCATTGCTCACCGGCCTGCCACATTCCAACCACGGCTGCTTACGGCCGTGGCTCTGAACAAATTGCTTTCCCCAAGTCATGCCGGAGCCTTCCGGCTGGCGCGGTCAGGAGGATGTGCCGTTGAAAACCGTCGCTAAATTCGAGATCAAGTACCTCCAGTACTTGGATCAGGACGGCAAGCTTGTTGCCAAGAAGCTGCCGAAGTTTGCCGAGAACACCAAGGAACTTGTCGAGATGTACAAGAAGATGGTGTTTGTCCGTGTCTTCGATACCAAGGCCATCGCGCTGCAGCGCACCGGCCAGCTGGGAACCTATGCCTCCTGCCTCGGCCACGAGGCCGTGCATGTCGGCGTCGGCCTGTCGATGATCCCGGAAGATGTGTTCTGCCCGATGTACCGCGAGTATGGCGCGCAGTTCGAGCGCGGCGTGCACCCGCACGAAGTGCTGATGTTCTGGGGCGGCGACGAGCGCGGCAACAACTTCTCCGGCCCGAAGCACGACTTCCCGTGGGCAGTGCCCATTGCCACGCAGAACCACCACGCGACCGGTGCGGCGTTTGCCCTGAAGTACCAGGGCAAGAAGGCGGCTTCCGTGTCCGTCATCGGTGACGGCGGCACCTCGCAGGGCGACTTCTACGAATCGCTGAACTGCGCCGGCGCCTGGGACCTGCCATCCGTTTTTGTCGTAGCCAACAACAAGTGGGCCATTTCCGTCCCGCTGGAAATCCAGACCCGCTGCGAAACCCTGGCGCAAAAGGGCATCGCCGGTGGCATGGAAAGCCTGCAGGTCGACGGCAACGACATCATCGCCATGCGCGATGCCATGGAAACCGCATTGAAGAAGGCACGCTCCGGCAAGGGCCCGACCCTGATCGAAGCGATGACCTATCGCCTGTCCGACCACACCACGGCCGACGACGCGCGTCGTTACCGCTCCGAGGACGAAGTCGAGGAGAACTGGGCCAAGGAGCCGCTGGTTCGCCTGCGCAAGTACCTGGAGTCGAAGAAGGCCTGGGACGACAAGAAGGAAGACGCCTGGAAGGCCGAATGTGCCAAGCGCGTCGACGAAGAAGTGAAGAAGTACAAGGCTGCTGGCAAGCCGCCGGTGACGGACATGTTCGATCACATGTTCGCCAACATGCCGGAGGATCTGCTCGCCCAGCGTGCCGAAGCGGAAGAGGAGGCCCGCGACCATGGCTAAGGTGACATTGATTGAAGCGCTGACCATGGCGATGGCGCACGAAATGAAGAAGGACGACTCCGTTGTCGTGCTCGGCGAGGACGTCGGCGTGAACGGCGGTGTGTTCCGCGCCACGGCCGGCCTGCAGGAGCAGTTCGGCAAGGAACGTGTCATCGACACGCCGCTGGCCGAAGCCCTGATCGCAGGCATTTCCATCGGCATGGCCTCGCAGGGCATGAAACCGGTGGCCGAGATCCAGTTCTCGGGCTTCATTTACCCGGCTGTCGACCAGATGATCAACCACGCCGGACGCCTGCGCACCCGTACCCGTGGCCGCATGAACGTGCCGATGGTGCTGCGTGCCCCGAGTGGTGGCGGCATCCATGCCCCGGAACATCACTCGGAGTCCAACGAAGCCATGTTCGCGCACATGCCGGGCATTCGCGTCGTCATGCCGAGCTCGCCGCAGCGCGGTTACGGCCTGCTGCTGGCTGCCATCCGTGATCCGGATCCCGTCGTGTTCCTGGAACCGACCCGCATGTACCGCCTGAACAAGCAGGAAGTGGAAGACAACGGCGAAGCACTGCCGCTGGACACCGCTTTCGTCCTCAAGGAAGGCGACGACGTGACGCTGGTGTCCTGGGGCGCGATGATCCACGAGACGCTGCAGGCCGCCAAGCAGATGGAAGAGGAAGGCATTTCCTGCGAGGTCATCGACCTCGCGACCATCAGCCCGGTGGACTACGAGACCGTGCTGGCCTCGGTGGAGCACACCGGTCGCCTGGTCATCATCCACGAAGCACCGCGCACCGCCGGCATGGGCGCCGAAATTGCTGCCGAAGTCGCCGAGAAGGCATTGTTCAGCATCGAGGCCCCGATCCAGCGCGTCGCCGGTTACGACACGCCGATGCCGCTGTTCAAGCTGGAGCATGACTACATGCCGAGCGTGAACCGCATCGTGAAGGCCATCCGCAAGACGCTGGAGGACTGACATGCCGACCACATTCAATCTGCCCGATCTCGGCGAAGGACTGCAGGAAGCGGAAATCGTCGAATGGAAAGTGAAGGAAGGCGACACGGTCAAGGTCGACGATCCGCTGGTTGCGGTCGAAACCGACAAGGCCGTGGTCGACGTGCCCTCCCCGTACAACGGCAAGATCAAGAAGCTGCACTGGGCCAACGGCGACATCGTGCCGACGCATTCCGCGCTGGTCGATTTCGACGAGGTCGATGGTGCGGCGCCGGAAGCGGACGAGCCGCAGCAGGAAGAAAAGAAGGCCCAGGCCGATGACAAGGCCAAGCCTGCGCCCAAGAAAGCCGTCGGCGGCAAGAAAGGTGGCAGCACCTTCAACCTGCCGGACCTCGGTGAAGGCCTGCAGGAAGCCGAGATTGTCGAGTGGAAGGTATCGGTCGGCGACAAGGTCAAGGTCGACGATCCGCTGGTCGCCGTCGAAACCGACAAGGCCGTGGTCGACGTGCCCTCCCCGTACGAAGGCGAAATCACCGCGCTGCACTGGGAAAACGGCGACATCGTGCCGACCCACTCCGCGCTGTGTGATTTCAAGGTCGAAGGCGACGGCTCCGATGACGCTGCCGACGAGCCGGAAACCAAGGAAGTCGCGATGTCGGAAGATTCCGGCACCGTGGTCGGCAAGATGGCGACCTCGGACGCGGACCTCGAAGAGACCGTGGTCATTCGCAAGGGCAAGGGCGCCAAGCGCGAGCGCAAGGCGAAGCCGCGCCCTGCTCCAGCCCAGTCCCAAGCTCAGGCAAAGGCTTTCACCCCGCCGGTGAACATTACCCATGGCACGGGCAAGCCCAAGGCTTCGCCGGCCACGCGCGCCTACGCCAAGGAATGCGGTTGCGACCTCACCCAGGTGCCGGCAACCGGCTCCAAGGGCCAGATCACCAAGGCCGACGTGGACGCCTTCATGAATTCCGGTGGTGCCCAGCAGCAGGCCCAGCCCCAGTCGATGGGAATGGGCGGCATGAGCGTCGGCGGTGGCTGGGACGTGCCGCCGCATGCCGAGGGTGTCACCTTCGGCCCGCAGCAGCTCAAGGGCCCACGCCGCGCCATGCACAAGTCGATGACCGCGGCTCGCAGCCAGGTCATGGAGTGCACGCTGTTCGACGACGCCGACATCCACGGCTGGATGCCTGGCCAGGACATTACCGCGCGCATCATCCGTGCCGTGGTCGCTGGCTGCCGCACCGTGCCGCAGATGAATGCCTGGTATGACGGCGACAAGATGGAAATGACCATCCACCAGCAGGTGGACCTGGCCATGGCTGTCGATACGCCGGACGGCCTGATCGTGCCCGTCATCCGCAATGCCGACACCAAGAATGGCCAGCAGCTGCGCGAGGACCTGAATATCATCAAGCACAAGACCCGTGCTCGCGAAGTCGCACCGGAAGACATGAAGAACCCGACCATCACCCTGTCGAACTTCGGCATGATGGCCGGCCGCTATGCCACGCCGGTGGTGGTGCCGCCGCAGGTCGCAATTCTCGGAACCGGCGGCCTGCGTCATGACGTGGTGCCGGTCATGGGTGGCGTGGAAACGCACAAGCGAGTCCCGCTGTCGATCACCTTTGACCACCGCTGCCTGACGGGTGGTGAGGCCTGTCGCTGGCTTGCGGCGGTCATCAAGGACCTCGAGAAGCCATACTGATCGGCACCCCCGGGTGCAGCATCGAGAAAGGGCGGCCATTGGCCGCCCTTTTTTGTCGAGCACGGATTCACCGCCGGGCGGCGACGGCTGCCAATGGTCGGATTGAAACGGTTGTTTGAGTTTGAAGATGTGCGGATAAACGCTTGATTCTTCATGCAGAAGCGGAAGAAAAGCCCTACAATTAGCGCGTTTTCTGCTCGCCAGAGTCCAGTCATCAAATCACAGCCACGGGGAACGCAAGCACCATGCCGGCGAAGTCGCAGGACCAGAAGAACAAGAAGATCGACAAGTTGATCGCCCAGGCGCGAAAGAAAGCCAGCGCCGAGGAGCGGGATCTGCACGAACACTTCGTTGAACATTATTACAGCGCGGTGGCCGTCGAGGATATCGCTTCGCGCCAGCCTGCCGAGCTCTGCTCCGCCGCACTTGCCCATCTCTCGTTTTCCTGGAAGCGCAAGGCCAGCGAATGCGCAGTGCGCGTCTACAACCCGACGCGCAAGACCCATGGCTACACATCGACGCACACCATTGTCGAGATGGTCAATGACGACATGCCGTTCCTGGTCGATTCCGCCAGCATGGCACTGAACCAGGAAGGCTTTTCGATTCACCTGACCGTGCACCCGATCTTCAAGGTGCAGCGCAATGGCAAGGGCGAGATCGAGGAAGTCGTTGCGCCGCACGACAACCTGATCGGCACTGTGCAGGAATCCTTCATCCGATTCGAAATCGACAAGGTCACCGACAAGCAGGCCCTGAAGGACCTCGAGGATACGCTGCTGTCGGCGATGAACGATGTGCGCCTGTCGGTCGAGGACTGGAGCGAGATGCGCGAACGCGCCTCGGAAATAATCAACCTGCTGTCCAAGACGCCGCCGAAACTGGATCCGGCCGAGGTTGGCGAAGGCATCAAGTTCCTGGACTGGCTGGTCAACAACCATTTCACTTTCCTCGGCTACCGCGAATACGACCTGGTCGAGGAGGATGGCAAGGACGTCCTCAAGGCCGTGCGCGGTTCCGGCCTGGGCATCCTGAGCGACAAGCGCAAGGATGCCTCGCAGAGCCACATCGTTCTGCCGGAAGACATTCGAAAGACGGCCCGGGCTCGCGAACTGCTGATCATTACCAAGGCCAATTCCGTAGCCACCGTGCATCGCCCTTCCTACCTGGACTACATCGGCATCAAGCGATTCGATGCCGACGGCAATGTCGTTGGCGAACGCCGCTTCCTCGGCCTGTTCACATCCAGCGCCTATTCGCGCTCGCCGCGTGACATTCCGCTGCTGCGCCAGAAGGTCGAGCAGGTCATGCTGCGCTCGCGCCTGCCCTTCAACTCGCACGCCGGCAAGGCCTTGCTGCACATTCTCGAAACCTTCCCGCGTGACGAGCTGCTGCAGGCTTCGACCGACGAACTGTTCCGGATCGCGACCGGCGTGCAGCAGTTGCAGGAGCGCCAGCGCGTCAAGGTATTCATTCGTCGTGATTCCTTTGGCCGTTATTTCTCCTGCCTGATCTACGTGCCGCGTGATCGATACAACACGCAGATTCGTGAAAAGATCATGTTGCTGCTGAAGGATCGACTCAACGGTCATCATGTCGACTCTTCTGCGCAGATATCCGAATCGGTACTGGCCCGCGTGCACCTGATCGTGCGCACCACGCCCTGGAAATTCCCCAGCATCGATGTTGCAAGCCTGGAACAGGACATCGAGGAAATCGTGCGCTCCTGGCTCGACCGCCTGCGCGATGCGGTGGTCGACATGTATGGCGAGGAGCATGGCTTGCGCCTGTATGGTCGCTTCGCAGAAGCGTTGCCGCCTGCTTACCGCGAGGACGTGAAGCCGAAGGCTGCCGCATTCGACCTGGAACGCATGAGCGGCCTGGTCAATGACGATGTCCTGCAGATGTCGTTGTATCGACCGCAGCACAACCCGAAGGGCCTGTGGCGGTTCAAGGTTTTCAATCGCGAACAGCCGCTGCCGATTTCCGATGCCCTGCCGATGCTCGAGAACATGGGTCTCAAGGTCATTTCGGAACGCCCCTACGAAGTCGAGCTGGATGACGGCGGTATCATCTGGATCCAGGATTTCGACATCATCTACAGCGATGCCAACGGCATCCAGCCGGAGGATGTGAAAGACATCTTCCAGGAAACCTTTGCCCGTGTCTGGGCCGGACAGGCCGAGAACGACGGCTTCAACAAGCTCGTGCTGAGCGCCCAGCTGACCTGGCGCCAGGTGGTCCTGGTAAGGGCCTATTGCAAGTACCTGATGCAGACCGGCATGCCGTTCTCGCAGGCATACATGGAACAGACCCTGGTTCGCAATGCCGGCCTGGCCCGCGAGCTGGTCGAGCTTTTCGAACTCAAGTTCGATCCGAAAGCCAACAAGCAGCGCGACAGCCAGGTGAAGGAACGCATCAAGGCATTCCGTGCCGGTCTGGAAGCTGTCAGCAGCCTGGATGATGATCGCATCCTGCGCGCCTTCCTGAATGCCCTGACCGCCACGCTGCGCACCAACTTCTACCAGCAGGACGCCGACAAGAACGACAAGGACTACATTTCCTTCAAGTTCGATCCCAGCCGCATCCCCGAGCTGCCGCTACCGAAGCCCGCATTCGAGATCTGGGTCTATTCGCCCCGTGTCGAGGGCGTGCACCTGCGTGGTGGCTCGGTTGCGCGCGGTGGCCTGCGCTGGTCGGATCGTCGCGAAGACTTCCGCACGGAGATCCTCGGCCTGATGAAGGCCCAGCAGGTAAAGAACACCCTGATCGTGCCGGTTGGCTCCAAGGGCGGTTTCGTCGTCAAGCAACCCCCGTCCAGCCCGGATCGCGAAGCGCAGCTGGCCGAAGGCGTTGAATGCTACAAGACCTTCCTGCGCGGCATGCTGGACATCACCGACAACATCGTCGATGGCAAGATCAAGCCGCCCAGCCAGGTCTGTCGCCACGATGAAGACGATCCCTACCTGGTCGTTGCGGCCGACAAGGGCACGGCCACCTTCTCCGACATCGCCAACAGCCTGTCGGAGGAATACGGTTTCTGGCTGGGTGACGCCTTTGCGTCCGGCGGTTCGGTGGGCTACGACCACAAGGGCATGGGCATCACGGCCCGCGGTGCCTGGGAATCGGTAAAGCGACACTTCCGCGAAATCGGCATCAACACGCAGTCCACCAATTTCTCGGTGGTCGGCATCGGCGACATGGCCGGTGATGTCTTCGGCAACGGCATGCTGTTGTCACGCCACATCAAGCTGAAGGCCGCCTTCAATCACATGCACATCTTCCTCGATCCCTTCCCGGATCCGGAGGCCTCGTTCAAGGAACGCGAGCGCATGTTCCGACTGCCGCGCTCCAGCTGGGAGGACTACGACACCAGCGTGATTTCCAAGGGTGGCGGCGTGTTTTCACGATCGGCCAAGAGCATCAAGCTCTCGGAAGAAGTCCGTGAGGCGCTCGGTATCGAAGAAACCGAGATGACCCCGAACGAACTGATTCGCGCCATCCTGCTGGCGCCGGTGGACCTGCTGTGGAACGGCGGTATCGGCACGTACGTCAAGGCACGCAGCGAAACCAATGCAGACTGCGGCGACCGTGCCAACGATGCCGTGCGTGTCAATGGTTCCGAGCTGCGCTGCCGCGTGGTCGGCGAAGGTGGCAACCTGGGGCTGACCCAGCTGGGGCGCATCGAGTACGCCCTCAAGGGTGGTCGTGCCAATACCGACTTCATCGACAATGCCGGCGGCGTTGACTGCTCCGACCACGAGGTCAACATCAAGATCCTGCTGAACATCGCCATGACCGATGCGGCCAGCAAGAAGAAGCTCAGCGAAAAACAACGCAACAAGCTGCTGGCCGACATGACGGACGAAGTCTCCGAGCTCGTGCTCCGGGACAATTACCTGCAGACCCAGGCCATCTCGGTTGCCGAGGCGCAGGCGCCGACGCGCATTACCGAACATGCCTGGCTGATGCGCATTCTCGAACGCGAGGGTCGTCTCAACCGCCAGCTCGAGTTCCTGCCCAACGAGGAAGAACTGGCCGACCGTCGAGCCGCCACCAAGGGCCTGACGCGCCCCGAGCTGTCGGTCTTGTTTTCCTACGCCAAGATGGACATCTACGACGACCTGCTGGAGTCCGATGTACCGGAAGACAGCTACCTGTCGCGAGAGCTCGAACATTACTTCCCGGCGCCACTGCGCAAGCGTTACCCGGACCTGATGCCGGAGCACCGCCTGCGCCGCGAGATCATCGCGACTGCGATCACCAACAGCATGGTGCATCGCATGGGTCCGACCTTCGCGCATCGCATGCGCGAGGAATCGGGTTCCAGCATGGCGGAAGTTGCGAAGGCCTACACCATCGCCCGCGAAGTGCTGGGCATGCGTGCCATCTGGTCGGAGATCGAGAGCCTGGACAACAAGATCCCGGCCAACCTGCAGATCACCATGAACGTGCAGTGTGCCCGCCTGGTCAAGCACGTGACCCACTGGCTGCTGGATCGGCCGGAGAATGCGGCCGACATCGCGGATGCCGTTGATCATTACGCACCGGGCGTGAACGAACTGCTCGGTGTACTGGATGACGTCATGGGGCCGCTGGAAGTGAACCAGCTGAACGAAGGCATCCAGCAGTACATCGACCTTGGCGTGCCGGAAGTCCTGGGGCGCAATATCGCATCGCTTCGACCGCTGTATTCCGCCCTCGATATCGTCGATATCGCGGACGGGGTCAAGCTGTCCATTACCGATATCGCCCGCGCCTACTTCCATATCGAGACGCGCCTGGAGCTTGGCTGGTTGCGCGAGGAAATCGAAAACCTGCCGGTGGATGGACACTGGCAGGCCATCGCACGTGGCACGCTGCGTGACAACCTTTATGTCCAGCAGCGTCGTCTCGCAGGACTGGCCCTGAAAGGCAAGCGCAAGGCCAAGGATGCCGAGGACATTGCCCGACAGTGGCTGGAAGAGCGGCAGCAACGCGTGCAGCATGCCCATCGCGTCCTGTCCGACATGCGCACGGCGGGTGCCCTCGACTTTGCCACCGCCTCGGTTGCCCTGCAGGAAATTCGCAAGCTCGGCTGATGACATTCACACTGCATCCACGACTGGCGGCAGACACCTTTCTTGTGGGTGATCTGCCGCTGTGCCGCGTGCTGTTGATGAACGATGCCAATTTCCCCTGGCTCATACTCGTGCCGCGACAGGCCGATCGACGCGAAATCCATGAACTGGCGGAAGCGGATCAACAACGCTTGGTGACAGAAGTCAGCCTGGCCAGCCGGCAACTGCAGGCTTGGGCGCAGGCTGACAAGATGAACGTCGCGGCCCTCGGCAACCAGGTGCCGCAATTGCACGTGCACGTGATCGCGCGCCGGGAAACCGACCCTGCCTGGCCGCGCCCGGTCTGGGGCGTCCTGCCACCGGACCCCTATCCCCAGCAACAGGCCGACACTCAACTTGCTGAATTAAAAGCACTTTTTGAGTTCTAGGCTATTTATCCCAGTTTTGTAAGCATTTTCGGATTCCGTGGCCAGCGTCCGCGTTTTTGCGTCATCTATCACACTTTTTCAGGAATTATGTATCACACTCGAAGCGTGACTCATGTTGCGTGGAGGGTAACCGGATGAAAGTCGGTGAGATCATGTCGGGAGACTTCCCGGCCCTGGATTGTGATGCGACCGTCGCCGATGTGGAGAGCGCGCTGGAAAACAGCAAATGCTCCTTCGCTGCCATCCTCAAGCCCGACCAACGACCGTTTGGCTACGTATCGCAGGTTGACGTACTCCGTTGCAAACAGGATCCGTCCAACAACCCCAAGGCAGTTCATGCCTGGGAAATCTGCAATACCCGTCCAGAGATCGCGCACTTCAGGGACGAGGTCTCTGAGGTGGTCGGCCGCCTGCTGAC
>JAWWBS010000016.1 GCA_033720895.1 Gammaproteobacteria bacterium | reverse complement strand
GCAAATGCCAGCCAACGGAGGCAACAGCGGTATGAAAATGGTTTCGGCGATCATCAAGCCTTTCAAGCTCGACGATGTGCGCGAGGCGCTGTCGGACATCGGCGTGCAGGGCATCACTGTCACCGAGGTCAAGGGCTTCGGACGGCAGAAGGGTCACACCGAGATCTACCGTGGCGCCGAGTACGTGGTCGATTTCCTGCCCAAGGTGAAGATGGAAGTCGCGGTGCCGGACGAGCTGGTGGAACAGGTGCTCGACGCCATCATCAACGCCGCCCGCACCGGCAAGATCGGTGACGGCAAGATATTCGTGACGCCGATCGAACAGGCCATTCGCATCCGCACCGGCGAGTCCGACACTGCGGCGCTGTAGTGCGCCAGGGCGCAGAATCGGTACCGGAAATTGTGGAATTTCGCGGCAGCCGGTCGAACGGCTGTGATGGCGAGACGATTGGCGGTTTTTTCGGCTCGGATTTGAGCGTATAAAAGATGAGTGGCAACGGCCTGCCCCCTGCCCCGCAGGGCGCTCGCCGACAGAGGCTTTCGGGAGACGCGATATGCAAGCAACCAGCATTTCATCTGGCAACACCGTGTTCGGCATCATGCTGCTTGGCATGTGCATGGCCCTGTTCGCTGCGGCGCCGAGCGAGGCGGCCGAGGTCTACAAGTGCAAGGACGAGAACGGCAAGGTGAAGTACCAGTCGCAGGCCTGCGATGACGCCACCTCCCAGGAAAAGCTCAAACTGCGTCGTGGTCCGTCGACGGCGAGTGACGATGGCGATGCAGGCGATGCGGCCGACGGCAATTCCGACACGCCGTTGCTGGACAAGATGATTGCCAGCACCACGGACGAGCGCATGAAGCGCAACCTGGAGATTCGCAAGGAACAATGCGCCATTGCTCGCCAGAACCTGCAGGCCTACGAGAATGCGGACATTCTCAAGGCGCGCAACGAAGACGGTTCCGAGCGAGTGCTGAGTGCCGAGGAAATGGGTGCGGAAAAACAGAAGGCACGCAGCTTCCTCGAAAACAACTGCAAGTAACAGGCAAGCCGCGCCATGTACCGCATTTTCATGCCCGTTGCGCTGGTGGTGATGGCCAGCTGGTCACAGCCGCTGCTTGCCGGTGATCCGGTGTACAAGTGCAAGGACGAGAACGGCAAGGTCAGCTACCAGGCCCGGGCCTGCGACGGCACCGAGCAGGTCGAGAAGCTTCCCATTCGGACCAGCCGCACCGATTCCGACGAAGTCGAGGCTCGCGCCAGGGCACGCAGGGAACTGCTCGACAGCTATGCCGAACAGCGCGAGGCACGTGCTGCCGAGCGTGCCGAAGCCCAGGCCGAGCGCGAAAAGAAAAAGCAGGCCTGCGAGGCCGCCCGTGCGGAACTGCAGAAAGCCAACCAGGCCAAGCGCATGTCTCGCGGTGAAGGCGACAACAAGACCTACCTGAGCAATGAAGAAATCAGTGCGCTGAAAGCCGAACGGCAGACAAAAGTGCGCGAAGCCTGCGGACGCTGAAACACGGGCGCGGACATCATGACCCGGGTTCGCGCAAAATGAGCCAGTCACTTTCCCCAGCCGACCTTGCTTTGCGCAAGAACGGTTCGCTGTTTCGATACCTGCCCCGCATCCTGTGGTATCCGTTGCGCGGCAGTGCACTGTGGTTCACCTTCGGCAACACCAGCCTGATTGTCGTGTTTGGCACCAACATCCTTGGGCTGCTGGTGCTGGTTGTAGCCATCTCGGCGCTGTTGCAATTCCTGCTGCTGGTAGTAAGGGAGACAGCTTCCGGCAGGGGTGACCCGCCGCGCATGTCATCGATGGAGTCGGTCGGCTTCAGCAAGGGAACCGCCCTGCTTGTCGGCATCGCCTTGTTTGCCGTAACACTCAACCTGTCTGCAGATGCTCCCGACATGGTCGTCGTGTTTGCCAACCTGCTCCTGCTGGCAGCAGCGCCCATCATCCTGTTGCAGCTGGCTGTTACCGATCGCTTCTCGCTGGCGTTCTCGCCCGACCGAATTTTCACGGCGCTGGCCAATGCTGGCCTGCCCTACCTGGTGTTCCTGGCAATGATGATCGGCTCGGGCTGGTTTGCGACCGAGTTGCTGAGCGGGCGCGCCGATTCCTTTGTTGCGACAACGGGACAGCTGGTTACAGCGACCGGCTTTGGCACACTGATGGTGGTCTGCTTTTTCGTCTGGTTGCTGATTGCGCTTTGCCATTACCTGGGCTTCATTGCCCTGCACCGCTACGAGCGCATGGGACTGGACAGCAAGCTGTTCAACACGCGGGAAGTCGAGGAAGTGGAGCCGGATGTGCTGGCCGAGGTCGATCGTTTCCTGGCCAACAACAACATCGAGGCTGCGCATTTTGCGCTCGGCCACCTGGCAGCCGAGCTGCCGGCGGCAATAGCCATCGAGGTGCTGGACGAGCTCGAGAAACGACGTGCCTGGGATGCGCTGCGACATTACACGGAAGTGCTGCTGTCGCGCTTGCTGAGGGATGAGCGCGAGGATGCCGGTGTCGACGTGCTGCTCAGGATGCTGCGGCACTTCCAGACCTTGAAGACCCGCTCGGCCGACGAGTGGCTGCGCTTGACGCGCGCTGCCTGGCGGCTGCGTCCGGACAACGGTTTCGAAATGCTGGCAGCACTCGCGCCACAGCGTTTCCCGAACGATCCGATTCTTCTCGATGTGGCATTGCTGAAGGCAAACCACCTGGTCGATCGCAAGAAGGATCCGCAAGCAGCATTGAAAGTACTGGAACCTTTCCTCGCGGAAACAGGCCACCCGCGCCACGCCCGCCTGCTCGCACTGAGAGACGCCCTCAGCTGAGAATCACTGCAAGTCGCTTTATTCGACGTCCCGCTTGAAGAACGCCGGCATGTGCAATGCCGCTTCGTGGACCTCGGCGGTGTAGTACTCCGTCTTGAATGGCAGGATTGCGGCAGCGGCCTTGCGGAATCCGCCAATGGCCTGACCCTTGCGCGCCATGGTGGCCGACCACCAGCCCGATGGATAGCAGGGCTGCGGGAAACCCAGCGTGCGCGTATCCGCAAAGCCGGCTTCGATCATCGCGCGGCGCATTTCGCGCAACAGCTTCCCGTGCAGCAAGGGCGATTCGCTCTGCTGCACCAGGATGCCGCCCGGTCGCAGCATCTTCAGGCAGTCGCGATAGAACTTCTTGCCGAACAATCCTTCCGCCGGGCCGACCGGATCGGTGGAATCGACAATGACCACGTCAACGCTCTCCGGGGCCGCCTCGCGCACCCACTTCAGGCCGTCGATCCAGAGCAATTCAGCGCGCGGGTCATCGTTCGATTCGCAGAGCTCGGGAAAGAATTTCTTGGCGGCGCGCGTGACGACTTCGTCGATATCGATCTGCCAGACCTTCTCCACATCCGGATGACGCAGGACCTCTCGCAGCGTGCCGCAATCGCCACCGCCGATGATGACGACCTGCCTGGGATCCGGGTGCGTGAACAGCACCGGGTGCGACATCATTTCGTGGTAGAGGAAATTGTCACGCGTGGTCAGCATCACGTAGCCGTCGATCACCATGAGATTGCCCCAGCTTTCGGTCTCGTAGACTTCGACTTTCTGGAAGGGTGATTGCTCCTCGAAGACCTTGCCGCGAATGCGCAGCGAAAAGGCGCAATCTGCCTCGTCGGCAATCTCGGTGAACCAGCGGTCGGCAAGAAGTCGGTTATCGGCAGCCATGGCGTCCTCTAGATTGGGCGTTGCAAGGGTGAAACGGCGAGTATAACGCCGGCTTCGCCAGAGCGCGCCATGTCTCCTATAATCGCGGCTGCAATCGAATCTCCCAACGAGGATGCCAGCATGTCGGCAGACACTATCCAGGCCAACCGCGAACGCTACGCCATCGAGCGCTGGGGCGGCGGTTATTTCGATATCAGCCCCAGTGGCACGCTGGAGGTCTGCCCGACCGGCAACCCGGCAGATGGCAAGGTCGACCTGCACGAACTGGCCAACCGGGCACACGAGCATGGCCTGTCGCTGCCGGTGCTGTTCCGTTTCGGCGACATCCTCGGGCATCGGGTCAAAAGCCTCTGCGCGGCCTTCGACGCCGCCAGGGAGGCCAATGCCTATGCCGGCGAGTACACCGCGGTCTATCCCATCAAGGTCAACCAGCAGCGCGTCGTGGTCAGTGACATCCTGGAATCCGGCGGCGAGCGGGTCGGCATGGAAGCGGGCTCCAAGCCCGAGCTGATGGCAGTACTGGCGCTGGCGCCAGCCGGCGCGACGATTGTCTGCAACGGCTACAAGGATCGCGAGTACCTCGAGCTTGCCTTGATCGGCCAGCAGCTCGGCCACCGCGTGTTCATCGTGATTGAAAAGCTTTCCGAGCTGGATCACGTCATTGCGCTAGCGAAACAACTGGGTATCAGGCCGCGGCTGGGCACGCGCGTTCGCCTGAACCATGCCTCGGCCGGCAAGTGGCAGGACACCGGCGGTGAAAAGTCGAAGTTCGGGTTGCTGGCATCTCAGCTTCTGACAGCAGCCGAAAAACTCAAGGCGGCCGACATGCTCGACTGCCTGGAACTGCTGCATTTCCACCTCGGTTCCCAGATCGGCAACATTCGGGACATTGCCAAGGGCATGCGCGAGGCCGGCCGCGCCTATGCCGAAATGCATGCGCTCGGCGTGCCGATCAAGGTCATGGACGTTGGCGGCGGCCTCGGTATCGACTACGAAGGTTCACGCTCGCGCTCGGCCTACTCGACCAACTACTCCATGCAGCAATACGCCAGCACCATCGTGCGCACGCTGTGGGAGATCTGCCAGGAATACGAACTGCCGGAACCGGACATCATCACCGAGTCCGGCCGGGCCATGACGGCGCATCATGCCGTGCTGGTGACCAACGTCATCGACCATGAATCGATTGCCGATGTGCAGCCGGACGCACCCTCGGCGGAAGATCCGATGATCCTGCACGACCTGTGGGAGGGTTACCGCAACGAAGAAGGACGCGCCCTGCTGGAGATCTACCACGATGCTGCCTACTGGCTGGGCGAAGCACAGGCGATGTTCGTGCACGGCGTGATGACGCTGGAACAGCGCGCTCGCGCGGAAAGCACCTACCATGCGATCTGTCGCAAGCTGGCCGGCTCGCTGAAGCCGACCACTCGGCAGCAGCGCGAACTGCGCGATGAACTGAACGAGAAGCTGGCCGACAAGTATTTCTGCAACATGTCGGTATTCCAGTCGCTGCCGGATGTCTGGGCCATCGACCAGATCTTCCCGATCATGCCGGTGCACCGCCTGGACCAGGCACCCGACCGACGTGCCACCCTGCATGACCTGACCTGCGACTCCGATGGGCGCATCTCCTATTACGTCGACGGCGAAGGCGTCGAGAAGTCGCTGCCCATCCACGAGCACAAGGATGGCGAGGAATACCTGGTCGCGTTTTTCCTGGTGGGCGCCTACCAGGAGATCCTCGGCGACATGCACAACCTCTTCGGCGACACCGATTCGGTGAACATCGAGCGAAACGACAAGGGCGAGTTCGAGTTCTTCCAGCCGGAGAAAGGCGATCGTGCCGACGAAGTGCTGGCCTACGTTCACTTCGAGCCGGACGCCCTGCTGGAGGCCTACCGGAACAAGATCGATGCCGCTGCATTCGATGCCGACACCAAGGCACGATATCTTGCGGCCATGCAGGACGGACTTGCCGGTTATACCTACCTGGAGAAATGAGCATGCAGATTCCAGCGAGCACGCATGTGCGACTGTGGCGCTACGAGGTACCGAGCGAGCAACGCCCGGCTTTTTGCAGGCATTACGCCTCCGACGGAACGTGGGCCCGCCTGTTTGCGGAGCATGAAGGATATGTCGGCACCCTGCTCTGGCAGGATGAAGAGGATGCGGGCGTCTTCTATACCGCCGACCACTGGACATCGGCCAGTGCGTTCGACGCCTTCCGGCAGATGGCGAAAGCACGATACGAAGCGCTCGATGCCGAGTACGAAGCGCTGACAACAGCCGAATCCTTCATTGGCGCGGGCAGCACGCCATGAGTTTCCATCTCTCGCTGCCTGTCCGTTCACTGGAAGAAACGAGAACATTCTTCGTAACCGGGCTCGGCGCGACGCTCGAGCACGAAGACCCGGCGGGCTACATCAATATCGACTTCCACGGCGCCAAGCTGACATTCCATGAAAGACCGGACATGGCCGAGCCCGAAGCAACGATGCATTTCGGCTTGAACCTTGCTGTTGATGACTTCATGGCGCTGGCTGCGCGGGTCGAGTCCGCCATGCCGGAAGCCATCCAGGTGCCGGCCAGGGTCGTGGATGCCGGTACGGATCGCGAGCGGCACAAGCTGTTCGTGAAGAGTCCGGAAGGCTACCTGATCGAATTGAAAGGCATGCAAGGAGCGTGATCATGAAAACCGGATTCATCGGCCTGGGCGCCATGGGCGAATCGATGGCATTGAATCTCGACAAGGCCGGCCTGCTGCATGGCGTGTGGAATCGCTCGCCGCAACGCCTGCAGGATTTCCCCGGCAGCGAAGCAGCAAGACGCTTCGACACACCGGAAACCCTGGCCCGCGAATGCGAAGTTGTCGTGCTCTGCGTTTCAGCCGATGCCGATGTGCTGGAACTCGTAGAGCGCATGGCTGCGGAGCTGCCGAAAGATGCGGTTGTGATCGATTGCTCCACGGTCAGCGCGGGGACCGCCCGCCAGGCAGCCGAGATCCTCGCCGGGCATGGCGCCGGCTTCCTGGATTGCCCGGTGTCCGGCGGTACCGAGGGCGCCAAGAACGCCACCCTGGCGATCATGTGCGGCGGCTCGCCCGCCGACTTCGATCGCGTCAAGCCGGTGCTGGATGCCATGGGCAAGCGCTGCGTCCTCATGGGCGAGGTCGGTGCCGGCCAGGCCACCAAGGCAGTCAATCAGATCATGGTGGCGGGCGTTAACCAGGCAGTCGCCGAGGGACTGGCGTTTGCCGCTGCGCACGAGCTCGACCTGGACAAGGTGATCGACGTGGTTGGCGGGGGTGCTGCTGGCAGCTGGATGCTGACGAATCGCGGTCCGAACATGGCGCGTGGCACCTACCCGCTCGGCTTCAAGGTCAGCCTGCATGACAAGGACCTGGCGATCTGCCAGCAGATGGCAGCGTCCTTCGATGCCCAGCTGCCGATCATCGAAATGACCCGCATCCACTACGAGCGGCTGATGGCTGCCGGGCATGGCGACGAGGACGTTTCATCCCTGTACCGGCTGAAGCAACCCCTGTTCCGGTCCGACAGCTGACTCCTTCCCGGCCGAAGCGGCCAGGCGACTTGCGCCGCTAGGCCAGCCGGACAAGACTAGGCGCATGAGCTACAGCGACCGGAACCCTGACGGCCAGCTTTCCCCGACCACGGGGGACGATGCCCGCATTGCTTCTCCTGCCATGCGCTTCCTGCCGGACTTCTGCTCGGCACGGGTGGTGGTGGAAATCCTGCTGATTGCC
Organism: Gammaproteobacteria bacterium; assembly: GCA_033720895.1. Taxonomy (NCBI): domain Bacteria; kingdom Pseudomonadati; phylum Pseudomonadota; class Gammaproteobacteria; species Gammaproteobacteria bacterium. The sequence continues at coordinate 25,786 of JAWWBS010000016.1, read as the reverse complement.
GAACTGGTGGCAATCGTCCTGACCATGGCGCGTGGCCTGGCACCTGGCGCGGATGTCATGGCCGATTTCATCAGCCTGTCGCTGTTCATGCTCTGGCAGGCGCTCGCCAGTGCAGCCGTGCTGTGCCTGCTGCGTCGCAAGTTGCTGAACGCATCATCGCGGCTGGCCTACCTGAGCTGTTACGCCGGCCTGCTGCTGGTGACCTTGTTGCTGAGCCTCGCCACGGTCCTCCTGGACCGCTACCTGTCGCTTGCCCTGGCCAGCGAACAGGCGCTCGCCTTCGTGGGCCGCAACATAGCAATCAGCGCCATCGTCTCTGCCGTGGCAATGCGATATTTCTACATCCAGTACGAATGGCAACAACAGGTGCAAGGCAGTGCCAGTGCCCGCATTGCAGCGTTGCAGGCAAGAATCCGGCCGCATTTCCTGTTCAACAGTCTCAATACCGTTGCTGCGTTGATCCCGTCCGAACCGGACAAGGCAGAACACACGGTTCTCGACCTGGCCGACCTGTTCCGCGCCAGCCTTGCACAACCGGGCGCGCTGGGCAGTTTCAAGGAAGAGTGCGAGCTGGCGGAGCAATACCTGCGACTCGAGAAGGAGCGCATCGGTGAACGCCTGCAGGTCGACTGGGACGTGGACGCCCTGCCTGACGACTGGCCGCTGCCACGACTGACGCTGCAGCCGCTGCTGGAAAACGCGATCTACCATGGCATCGAGAAGTCTCCCGATGGCGGCCGCATTCACATCAAGGCAGCCGTACAGGGTGATTACGCGGTATTGCGCATCTGCAACCCGCTACCCATTGGCAGCACCGGCATCAGCAAGGGCCTCAACATCGCGCTGGAAAATACCCGCGAGCGACTTCGGCTGGCACTGGGCCGGCAGGCATCGCTTACCGCAGCGCCCGATGGCGAGCTGTTTGCCACGGTCCTGACCCTGCCGCGGGCCCCGCAGCCGGCGGGCAGTGGCGTGAAAGACTGAAGGAGTGAAGGCATGAAACGCATCCTGGTTGTCGACGACGAATTGCCGGCACGCACTCGCCTCAAGGGCCTGTTGAAGGATATTCCCGATGTCGAGATCGTGGGCGAGGCCGGCAACGGGACCGAGACACTCAAGCAGGTCGAGGCACTCAATCCCGACATCATCCTGCTGGATATCCGGATGCCGGGCATGGACGGCCTTGAATGTGCACGGCACCTGGCCGACCTGGAGGTGCCGCCGGCGGTCATATTCACCACCGCCTACGACCAGTTTGCGATCCAGGCTTTCGAAGCACATGCCATCGACTACCTGATGAAGCCGGTGCGCGCAGATCGCCTGCGCAACGCCATCGAGCGCGCAGCACGACCGAATGCAGCACAGAAATCGGCGCTCGCCGAGCCGCAGCGCGCCGCGGGCGCGCGCCAGCATATCTGTGCCCGGGTGCGTGACAGCCTGCAACTGGTGGCTGTTGAGTCCGTCTACTATTTCCGGGCCGAGCAGAAATACGTCACCGTTCGCCACCGTGACGGCGAGGTGTTGATCGAGGATTCGCTGAAGTCCCTGGAAGAGGAGTTCAGCGAGAACTTCCTGCGCATTCATCGCAACGCACTGGTCGCACACTGGGCCATCGAGGCACTGGAGAAGGACGGGGACGGGCATTTTCACGTGCGCGTACGCGATACCGGTGACCAGCTCGAAGTGAGTCGGCGCCTGGTACCGGAAGTGCGGCGCTCGATCCGGCAGGGTTGAGTCGCGGCCAGCAAAACCGCGGCATAGCGCGTAGAATACGCCTGCCGGCTGGACCGGCATGGACTTGTGAGACTGGCAGGAGCGCATCACGTGGCACCGCAACGCATACGCATCGCAACCCGCAAATCACCACTGGCCATGTGGCAGGCAGAACATGTCGCTGCCCGGCTGGGTGCGGCCATGCCTGATTGCCAGGTCGAACTGCTGCCGCTAAGTACGCGCGGCGACGAGATTCTGGATTCGCCGCTGTCGCGAATCGGTGGCAAGGGCCTCTTCATCAAGGAACTGGAAGTCGCGATGCTGGAAGGGCGCGCCGACATCGCCGTGCACTCGATGAAGGACGTACCCGCGGAAATGCCGGAAGGTTTCCAGCTGGCCGCCATCCTGGAGCGGGCCGATCCCTGTGACGCCTTTGTCTCCAACCACTACCGTGAATTCGACGAGCTGCCACAAGGGGCCGTGGTCGGCTCGTCCAGCCTCAGGCGGCAATGCCAGCTGCGCGCCCAACGCCCGGATATTGATGTGAAAACGCTGCGTGGCAACGTGCAGACCCGGCTGCGGAAGCTGGATGATGGCGAATACGATGCCATCATCCTGGCTGCAGCCGGCCTCAAGCGCCTGGAAATGCACGAGCGAATCGCCAGTCGCCTGTTGCCGGAAGTCAGCCTGCCTGCCATTGGCCAGGGCACGCTGGGGATCGAATGCCGCAGCGATGCCACGGACATCTTCGACGCCATGCAATGCCTGGTGCATGCGGATTCCGACAAGGTGACCCGCGCCGAACGCGCGCTCAACGCCCGCCTGAAGGGTGGCTGCGATGTGCCCGTCGCCGGCTATGCCGTGCTGCAGGGTGACGAGTTGCACCTGCGCGGGCTGGTCGGCATGCCGGACGGGCGCGATGTCATCAGCGGCGAGGCTCGCGGGCCGGCCAGTGATCCGGAAGCGCTGGGTCATGCCGTCGCCGAGGACATGCTGGCTCGCGGAGCCGGCGAGGTACTTGCCCGCCTGCGCGAGGCCACATGAGGGCGCTGGCAGGCGCCGGCATTGTTGTCACGCGACCGGCCGGCCGTGGCCAGTCGCTGTGCAAGGCCATTGCCGCTGAAGGCGGCACGGCACTTTCGCTGCCGGTGCTGGCCATCGAAAGCACGTCAATGCCACTGGACGACTTTCCGCTCGATGCCGACTGGTATGTCTTCACCAGCACGGCTGCCGTGGAGCACGCCCCGTCATTGAACCTGCCCGCCCGGGCACGCTTTGCTGCCATTGGCCGGACAACCGCCGATGCCCTGGGCGAGGCCCTGGGTCGCGATTGCCTGATCATCGTCCCTGAAATCGGGGAAGAGACCTCCGAGGGCCTGCTGGCCAGCCCGGACTTCGACCCGGCGGCGGAGCAGAAGGTCTGCATCGTCAAGGGCGAAGGTGGACGGACAGCGCTGGCTGATGCCGTGTTCGAGCGTGGCGCCAAGGCGGTGTCGGCGGCCGTGTATCGTCGCCGACCGGCCACACCCGATGCTCGTCCCATGCTGGCCGCACTGGCCGCGGGCCGCCTGCATGCCGTGGTCGTGACCAGCGGCGAAAGCCTGGATGCGCTCCTCGCCTTGCTCGGCAAGGAAGCGGACCGGCTGCTGGCAGAGGTCCAGCTGGTCGCACCCTCGGCGCGTGTGATTAAATTGGCCGAGCAGGCCGGTGCAGCAAAAGCGCCCATCCTTGCCGATGGCACGGCCGATCGGGCCATCATGACCGCCCTGACCCGCTGGTGGTCCGGCCAGAAGAAACAACAATGACCATCGACCCCGCGCCCAGACAGGACATGTTCAGATGAGTGACAAGCCACAGCAAGAAGCGACCGGCAACACCACCCCGGCCAAGGCGGACAACGACAAGCCAGCCGAGGCCAGGAACGGGCGTGCTTCCCAGCCGGCGCGTTCCGGCGGCGGCCTCGCATGGTTCCTGTTGCTGGTGGTGCTGGCAGGCGGCGCGGCTGGCGGCTGGTTTGGCTGGCAGTGGCTGGAAGCGGAACGCGGCGCGCTGCAGGGACAGTTCAACGCCCAGCAGGACCGGCTGGAAAACCTCGCCGCCGACCTCCGCGCACTGGAAGAAACCCGTGCCAGTGTTGCCGAGCTGGAGGCACTGGCGACGGCCGACAAGGCGCGCAGCGACGCGCTGGAAGATCGCCTGCAGGGACTGGAAAGCAGCATGGATGCCTTGCGTGATGCTGCCGAAGGTGGCCGCCGCGCCCTGGTGCAGGCCGAGGTCGAATACCTGCTGCGCATTGCAGCCGACGAGCTTTACCTGACCGGCGACGTCAATGCCACGGTGTATGCACTGCAGGCCGCCGACGACCGGTTGCGAGACCTGGCCGATCCGCGTTACCTGCCGGTACGCGAGCGCATAGCAACTCACCTTGCGGCACTGGCCGAGGTGTCCCTGCCGGATGTTTCGGGCATGGCCGTGAAGCTGTCGAGCATGCAAAAGCGGGTGGCCGACCTGCCGCTGGCGCAAAGCGCCCATGCCAGCGACCTTGAAGACGCCGCCACGGCCGACACCGAGGCTGGCTGGCTGGCTCGCCTGGATGCGCTCTGGGAGCGCCTTTCCCGGAAACTGATCAACGTGCAACCCGCCGAGCCGCCGCGCCCCTTGTTGTCTCCCGAGGACAGCTTCTTCCTGGCTCGCAACCTGGAATTGCAGCTGGCGGCGGCGCGCGCTGCGCTGCTGCGCTCGGATGCGCGCAGCTATCGCGACAGCCTGGAAATGGCGCGACGCTGGCTGGCGGATTACTTCGATTCGGAAGACGGCGCGGTGAAGATCATGCTGGCTGACATGAACGGCCTGCTGGATATCAACCTCCAGCCCGAGCTTCCCGATGTGACCCCGGCACTTGAGGAATTCCGACGCATCAACGGCAACGGGGTGCGCGACTGATGTTGAAGTGGATACTTGGCATTGTCCTGGCGCTGGCCGGCGCCATCGCACTCGGCCTCATGCTGGCAAGCGACCAGGGCCTGGTGCGCATATTCCACGGCGGCGACGTTGTCGAGATGACGCTGGCCACCTTCCTGGCTGCAGCCATCCTGTTGCTCGCCCTGCTGTGGCTGGTGAAAGCCGTCATCATGGCCGTGTTGACCGCACCGGAACGCCTGCGCGCGGCTGCCCGGCGGCGGCGACTGGCTCGTGGCCGTGAGGCACAGATGAACGGCTTGATCCAGATTGCCGAAGGCCACTGGGACCGCGGAGAACGCCAGTTGATCAAGCATGCCAACGATGCCGAAACACCGTTGATCAACTACCTCGCTGCCGCACGGGCCGCGCAGTTGCTTGGTGCCGATGAACGGCGCGACATCTACCTGAAAGCGGCCTACGAGTCGACGCCGGAAGCGACCAAGGCCGTGTTGCTGACGCAGGCGGACCTGCAGATGTCGCATCGCCAGTACGAGCACGCCCTGGCAACGCTGAAGCGCATCCAGGAGATCGAGCCCGGGCATGCCTTTGCGCTGCGCTTGCTGGCGAAAGCCTACGTCGAGCTCGGTGACTGGCACGGCGTCGAGAACCTGCTGCCGCGGCTGCGCAAGGCACGCGGCATCAACCCGAAGGTCATCGAGGACCTCGAGCAACAGAGCCTGGGGGCCGCCGTCCGCAACGCGGGAGGTCGCGGCATAAGTGCACTCGATGGCCTCTGGAAGACCACGCCCCGCCGATTGCGACGGGATGCCGTCATCGTGGCAGCGTTTGCCCGGGCGTACATGGATGCAAATGGTCATGACCAGGCCGAGTCGATGCTGCGCGATGCCCTGAAGTCCAACTGGGATGCGGACCTGGTGCTGTTGTACGGCGACGTGCGCAGCTCGCAGATTGAAAAGCAGATTGGTCGTGTCGAAAGCTGGCTGAAAAGCCGTGGCGATTCGGCCGAGTTGCTGGCGGCCGCCAGTTCGCTTTGTGCAGCAGCCAGTCTCTGGGGCAAGGCCCGCGGGTACCTCGAAACCAGTCTCCGTCTCAAGGAAACTCCCCGGAGCTACCAGCGACTCGGGCGCCTGCTGCAGGAACTCGGCCAGCCCGAAGCCGCCATGCAGGCCTACCGCAAGGGACTGGAAATGTGCCCCGTGGGCAGCAAGGGCCCGACCGGGCGCTGACCATCACTCGCCGCGGTCAGCCGCGGCCAGCTCGTCCAGCTTGGCCTGCACCTCCGCAGCAAAATCGAATGAATCGAAGAACAGCCGCTCATAAGGCAGGCCGGCCTTGAGGAATGCCTTCTTGCCCGCCTCCACCATCGGGGGCGGACCTGCCATGTAGACATCATAGGCTGCGAGGTCCGGGTAATCTTCGACCACGACCTCGTGCACGAAACCTTCCGCGCCTTCCCATGCATCATCCTCCTGCGGATCGGAGAGGACGATGGTGTAGCGAAAATCGGGCAAGGTCGATGACCACTGCTCCAGCAACTCCCGGGCATAGATATCACGCTCGGCACGCACACCCCAGTACAGCCGTATGGGGCGCGTGATGCCGTGGTAGTGCGCGGACTCGACCATCGCCTTCAAGGGAGCAAGACCGGTTCCTCCGCCGACCATGATGACGGGCCGATCGGAATTCTCGCGCAGGTAGAACGTGCCGAGCGGCCCCTGCAGGCGCAACAAGGCTTTCTCACGCATGTCGTCGAACACCTCGGTGGTGAACTGCCCGCCCGGGACATGACGGATGTGCAATTCCAGCAATTCGTCGTCATGCGGCGGATTGGCAAGGGAAAAGCTTCGACGGGTGCCGTCTTTGAGAAGGATGTCGATGTACTGGCCAGCACGAAACGCCAGTCGCTCGACAGCGGGAAGCTTCAACCAGACACCCATGACGTCATGGCAGAGCTTTTCGAGTCGGACCACGCGGGTGGGCAGGGTCTTGATGACAATGTCGCCGGCGCCGGCAAGCTCCTGCGCATCGAGCACCAGGTCCGTGGATGGATGTGCCCGGCAGGTCAGCACGGCGCCATTGGCGATATCTTCATCGGTCAATGCCAGTGGCGGGACATCGGGATAATCGACTTCGCCGTCGACCAGTCGACATTCACACGTGCCACAACTCCCCGAGCGGCAGCCATACGGCAACGCCACACCCTGTCGCAGGGCTGCGTCCAGGATGGATTCGTCTTCGCGTACGACCAGCAGCTTGCCGCTGGGCTGCAAGGTAACGTTGGCTGTCATTCGGTGGCTCGCGGTAGAGTGGGTGCCTGCCATTTTCGCAAATTTGAACGGTCATGTCCGAAGGGGCGTGACCCGGCCACAAGGGAGCTGACCAGGCATGGCGCGAATCCTGATAGCAGGCGGCGGGTACACGGGAGCCCGGATCGCCCGGCTGCATGCCAACGATACCGTGTGGGCCACGCACCGGCCCGGGAATTCGCCGGCGGGCGGCGATGCCGAGTCCGGTGTGGTGCTGGACCTGGATGACGAGCGCGCTTCTCCCGAGCTGCCCCTGGTGGATTGCGTTTACTACACCGTGCCTCCGGATGGCAGCGACAGGCCGGATTCCGACCATCGCCTCGCACGCTTCCTGGCACTGCTCCCGGGAGCACCCTTGCTGGTCTATTTCAGCACCACGGGCGTCTATGGCGACCGCGCTGGCGAGTGGGTCGACGAAACAGCGACGCTGCGCCCGGGTAACGACCGAAGTCGCCGCCGCGTGACGGCCGAGCAACTGGTCGCAAGCTGGGGCAAGGACACCGCAGCCAGGACCGTGATATTGCGCGTTGCCGGCATTTACGGTCCAGGCAGATTGCCGCTTGAAAAGGTCCGCGAAGGCCGGCCGGTGCTCGACCCTGGCGAAGCAGGCTGGAGCAATCGCATTCACGTAGACGACCTGGCGCGCGCCGCGGTTGCCTGCGCCGGGCAGGGAGAGTCCGGGGTCTACAATGTGGCCGATGGCAGCCCCTCCAGCACTGCGGAACTCTACGATGCGCTGGCTGATCTGCTGGAATTGCCGCGTCCTGCTCGCATCTCGCGACAACAGGCAAGCCAGTATTTTTCCGAGAAGGCACTCGAGTTCATGCGGGATTCAAAGCGCGTGGACGCCAGCAAGCTGCTGGGGCTGCCGGGATTCCAGCTGCACTATCCTGATTTTCGCCAGGGCCTGCGGGCCAGTCTCGATGAAGCAGACCGTCCGGACTGACCCTCGCAACAACGTCCTCGGCGGACTACAATCTTGCGCATGAATGACGCCGAATTTCTTCAAGCCCTGGAAGATTGCTCGCTGCCAAGTGAAGCATTCAACCATCGCAATCACCTGCGGGCTGCCTGGCTCTATCTCGAGCAAGGTCCACTGGCGGAAGCGGCCATGAAATGTTCGCTGGCAATCCAGCGTTACGCCACCACCATCGGTGCCCCGGAAAAGTTTCACCTCACGCTGACCCTGGCGTTGATGCACATCATCGCGGCGCGGCGGGACGCGTATCCGGCACCTGACTGGGAAGCCTTTCTCGAGTCCTGTCCTGAACTGATCAGTGATGCACGCGAACTGCTGGCGGCTCACTACAGTGAAGCGTTGCTGGAGTCCGACCAGGCCCGACGCACTTTCGTGCCGCCCGACAAGTCACCCTTGCCTGCCAGCAGCTGACGTCAGTCCTCGTCGAGCTCGACAGGCTGGATGCATGCGGGATCATCGTTGCGCGGTGAATTGACCCGCCGGTCCACCGGCCAGGCCGCGAAGGCACCTCGTGGCTTTCCGGCAAGAATCTCCACCGCATCTTCCACGCTGCCTTGCAGCCAGGCATTCTGTTCCGCTGCCGACAGGACGCGCGGCATGCGGTGATGTACATGGACCAGTGCCGGGATCGCCTCGGTAGTGATGATGGCAAACGTATCGTTTTCCTCGATGCCGGCAAACATGACGGGGTCACGATCGGCAGCAGCAAGCGCATAGGGTTGTTTCCTGCCATCAAGCATCCGCCACTCGTACCAACCGGTTGCCGGCACGAGACAGCGTGAAGACTTCACAGCCTTCCGGAACATGGGCTTTTCGTGCGCCGTCTCGCCTCGCGCATTGATCTGGGCCTTGGAGGAATCCTTCAGCCAGGCGGGTGCAAGGCCCCACGCACGCGACTGAATGACATTGCGGCCATCAAGTCGCAATGCCACCGGCAAGTGCTGTGATGGCGCCAGGTTGTAGCGACCATTGGCCGGGAAATCCGTCGACTCCCAGGCCCAGCCATCGGCAAACAATTCCGCGACCGGCAGCTTTTCGTTATGCAGGAAGTAGCGGCCGCACATGTCAGTCGCTGCCAGTCTTATTGCCGGAAGCATGACGCCAGAACAGCGAGGCAGCCCACGTCCAGGCGAGCACGAAACCGATCCCGCCAACCGGGGTCAGGATGCCGATGCCCGGGAGGTCCGTCAGCGCCAGTGCATAAAGGGAGCCGCAGAACACCAGCAATGCTGCCAGCATCAACCAGAAGGGTCCGGACAGTCGCAGCCGGGAATCGCGCGCCGCGAGCCCCAGCAGGAACAGGCCAATGGCCTGGGAGAAATGGTAGTCGACCGCCACCTGGTAGCTGCGCAATGCATCGGCTTCCAGTTGCCCGCGCAGTGCATGCGCCCCGAAAGCGCCGAACATCACGGCCAGTGCCAGCAACACGCAGGAGATTGCCATCCAGCGCTCGGGCGGCATTGCGGCGTTCATGAATCCTCCAGCGGTTTGCGCGTCTCTACGATGATGCGATTGCGTCCGCGTGCCTTGGCGTCGAGCATGCGCTTGTCGGCGACATCGAGAACCTCTTCCGGCCGCTTGCCGTCTGCCGGATACTCCGCAAGCCCGGCGCTGAAGGTGACCTTGATCAATTCACCGGAGCCGACATGCATGGGGTCGGCAGCGCACTCGTGGCGCAGGACCTCCAGTTTCGGCAGGACAGTAGCGATGCTGGCCTCCGGCATCACGATGACGAATTCCTCGCCGCCATAGCGCGCGAGCACGTCCGTGCGTCGCATGCGGAGTCGTATGCGCTGATTGAGCAGTTTCAGCACTTCATCGCCAACAGCATGGCCATAGGTATCGTTGATCTTCTTGAAATAATCGGCATCCAGCATGGCGATGACAATCTTGTGACCGTCACGCCGGGCGCGATCGAATTCGTATTGCAGGTGCGCATCAAGAAAACGACGCGTGAAGCTGCCGGTCAGGCCATCGAAAATCGATCGCAACACCAGCTCCCGCACGCGGGTAACGACCAGTGTGGCCAGCAGGGTTGAAGATCCGAGGAAAATCAGGCGCGTGACCTGGTCGAAAGGCTGGTAGAGGCGTTGACCCGGCCGGATGAATTCCTCGGAACCCAGGTTCCAATAGGTAGCGGCAAACCACCAGATCAGTGCGTACTGCAACGTGATGACCGTGCCGGTCACAGCCGAGATACGAGGGTCGTAACGCAGGGCTGTGGCGAAAATGGCCAGGAAATAGATTTCAAACGCCACCAGGCTGTTCAGCGCCATCAAGGGACCGGCAAGCGTCATGAACAGGACCAGCGCAAACGTGATGTAACTGCCATCCAGCAAGGACGTCATCAAGCCAAGCAAGGGACTGTAGCCATAGCGACGCAGGATCAACAGGATGATCACGGACATCATGGTGGCGAACGCCGTGATCCAGAAGCCCCAGAAGAAGATCGGGACCTGCGGGTAATGCAGCAGCTTCCAGGTTGGTGTGATCAGGAGGAGCAGATTGAGAAATACCCGGACACGCGCAAGCAGCCACTCGCCCTCGCTGGCCAGCGCCAGCATGGCGGGGTCCTGTGGCATCCATAAAGCCGGTGTCTTCTTGTTGGGCGTCATTCCCTTCCCCTCCGAGGTACTGAAAATACCGGAGGTCGGGAAATTTTCCTAGCAAGCAGGCGAGCGGGATGTGATCAGTCGATTTCCAGCAGCGAAATCAGGCCGGGTTGCACGATGGCATCGACAACATCGCCAGCCTGGAAGCCAGCCAGCTTCAGGTAAGCTCCCTGCAGAACCAGCCGTGGTTCGCCGGTTTCCGTGACCTCGACCTCGATGCTGATGAACTGGGAGCGGATTTGCTGCGATATCGCCGGCTCGAGCTTGTTGTCATTCTTCATGTTTGCCTTCCATGACAGGTGGTTGATGGGCGAATTTCAGATCGTTGCCCAGTGTCGCACCCGATCGCGGCGCCTCATGTCAGGAAAACCACTAATAAACCGGAAATTAAACAAGGGTTGCTGGCAAGGCCGTGCAGGAAGCAGGCACAAAAAAAGCGGCCCGGGGGAAGGGCCGCGCAAGTCACATAAGCTCGGAGGTGGATGAACGACGCCCCCTAATGGCGTCGGTTACTGCTTAAGACACTGACCAGATGCCTTAGTTCCCCCGCAGTGCAAAAATCTTACTTAGATAATAGCCCTCCGACAGGAATGCTGCAGACTTTTGGTTAGTTTTTTATTTCCACCTGGAGGGAAATAATCGCCGAAGAAGAAATCGAATACCCACATTTATCAAAAAAACTGGTCATAATTGGGAGAGGGCTATCACTTACGCGCCGCTAGGCAAAAGCCTACAAAACCGAACCTGAATTTTCGTCCAGTAACGGCAAGCGGCAACCAAACCGACGAGAGCCCCGACGAAGCGGGGCTCTTCCATTGGATGTTGCATCGATCCGAGCGCCATGCCGGCACTCAAGGTTGCGACTTTTTCGACTCCAACCACTTCACGATCGGCTCCCACTGCTCCCAATCCGGGGTCGCCAGGTAGGGCGGCAGCTCCCAGACGCCCAGGCCCCGGGTATAGGCTCGAACGTAGTTCTGGGCATCGCGCAGGTGGCCAAGGTAAGGCACCCGCATGCGGGTCAGGAAGTCATCCAGTTCTTCGAAAATGGTGTAATTCTCGCGCACCCGGTTGGCAATGACGCCGAGTTTCACTTCCTTGCGTTCGACGCGACCGACATCGCGCACTTCCTCGATGAAACGCCCGATGGCCTTCATGTCGATGGTGGACGGCAGCACCGGCAGGATGATGGTCTCGGCATGCTTGACCAGCGCGGTCAGGTCCTTGCCATGCGTCGAAGCCGGCGCATCCATGACCAGGTAGTCGGTGTTCGGTGCCAGCGACCGGAGGCCGTCTTTATAGGCGTTGATACCGGTAATCTGCGGCCGATCCTCGGGGCGCGCATCCAGCCAGTCCATGGAAGACTGCTGCGGATCGAAATCCGCCAGGGTGACATTGACGTTCTCCCACTGCGAGGCGAAGTACGCCGCGATATTGGTGGCCAGGGTGGATTTTCCGCAACCGCCTTTGGCGTTCATGACCAGGTAGCGACGCATGCTTGCCTCCTCTTCTCAGACAACCGAACGGGAATTGGCTTCCAGTATAGTCGCTGGACGATGCTTTGCAGGCGCAGGACCGGTCTATCAGTAAGACCAGGTCAGCGTGGCGCCCAGCGATTCGAACACCTCGTCGTCCATGTAGCGCAATCCCAGGGCAAGGCTCTCGCCGAACCAGAAATCCAGGCCGGCGGACAGCCATGTCTGGTCCGTATCGAGCTCGGCAGCGAAGGGATCGGCAACCGGGACCTTGTGGTAATAACGCGCTTCGACGTGCATGCCGATGTAATTCCAGCGGCCGCGGAATGCCAGCGCTGCAATACCGGACGTCTCTTTCAGTTCTTCCTGGCGCAGGCTGGTCGTGGTCAGGCTCGTGTCCGTCTCGTCGAACAACACCGCAGTGTAATCAATCGTGTTCGCCAGCCGGGCAGCGCCGAACCCGGCATGCACCTCCAGGCCACTGGACGTCGGCCAGTACTGCATGAAAATCAGTTCGTAACCGCGTTGCTGGATGGCGGATTCGTCGATGTAATCGAAAGTGTAGGCCGGACCGGTATACGTCGCGACGCTGGCTGCATCGAAAGTCGTGCCGCGGCTGAGCGATTCTTCGCGATCGAAAAGGCCGATCAGCGTGTAATAGGTATCGCGGGTACGGTAGCGGAAATCCAGGCGACGGTCATGGTTCTCGGTCTCCGGCATGGCCGAGGCCGACACGGTTTCGGTTTCGCCGAACATGACGGCAATCGCGGCGTTGGTCGGCATGGCCTGCGCCTGGCCGGCAAGCAGCAAGAACGCTAGTGACAGGTAATTCCTCATTGCCTTCCCCGGGGTCGATGTTGATTCGCTGTTGCTGACAACAGGCAGGAGGCAGTATGACAGATTGTCGTGCGATCGATGTGTCGGTCACGTCACATCCCGCTCGGCGCATCTCAGCCCGGGCCATCCGCGTCAGCGTCGAACTCCGGCACACCATAGATCTCGCGCAACAACGGTCGTCGCAAGTAGGCCAGGATCTGGATATTGACCAGCAATACCAGGATGTCCAGCGCCACCAGCGCGAGACTCCCATCGCCATCCGCAATCGCCTCTGGCGCACATGCGACGGCAACGGCGTTCAGGATGACGGTAATGAACGAAACAATGCGAGCGAGATGCCAACCATTCTTGCGCACCGAGAAAAGCGCGTAGGCGATCCAGCCATAGAGCAAGGTCGCAATCATCATGGTCAGGCGCTCGCCGACATTGTCGGCCAGGAAGAGAAACACCAGCATGATGGCAGCGACGATAAGGTGATAAGCGATGATCAGCTGAATGCCCTGGAATCCCTGGATGGCCGGCGGTACGTGCGAATCCATCCATGCCCTCAACCTGCTTGCCAATGCTGGCTCTTGCTGTTGATCATTCTCGCTCATGACTCTTTTACCCCTGCTTCCAGAATCTGCGCAACCTCGTAGCGCAACTGCCCGGGAGATCCTCTTCCCAACATCCAGATGAAGCCACCAATGGCTGCCAGGGGCAACACGAAGACAGCTCCCAAGAAACGCCCCTGTTGCACCGAAGAACTGAATGTAAACAGCTCGCCGACAACCAGATACGCCACCGAAAAAGAAACACCGATCAGCAGGACCAGCAGGACGCCAATGATCGCGATGGCAGGGTGCGGCGTATACAGCAGCTCCAGGCTGGAGCGGCGATCGCCCTCGGGCTTGATCTGGCCCCGCAATGAAAACGGATGCCACTGCCAACCACGGCGGCGAATATCCAGCCAGCCGTCCTTTACTTCACCCGCCAGGCCGCTGTTCCTGTCATGCGACAAGCGTTGCATGAGCGCTGAAAGCGCTTGCTCGGCTTCGGCCGCCGACCTTTCAAAAACGAGGTTACTCATGAACTTCTCAGTCTTCCAGCCCAAGCTCGTTCCAGAGCTCGTCGACACGTTGCTTGATCGTCTCGTCCATCTCGATGGGTTTGCCCCACTCGCGATCCGTTTCGCCCGGCCACTTGTTGGTCGCATCGAAGCCCATTTTGGAGCCAAGGCCTGATACCGGCGAGGCGAAGTCGAGGTAATCGATCGGGGTATTCTCGATGGTGGTGGTGTCGCGCGCCGGGTCCATGCGAGTGGTCAGCGCCCAGATCACTTCCTTCCAGTCGCGGATGTTCACGTCATCATCCGTGACGATCACGAATTTGGTGTACATGAACTGCCTTAGGAAGGACCAGATGCCGAGCATCACGCGCTTGGCATGGCCCGGGTACTGCTTTTTCATCGACACGCAAGCGAGACGATAGGAGCAGCCTTCCGGCGGCAGGTAGAAATCGGTGATCTCCGGAAACTGCTTGCGCAGGATCGGCACGAACACTTCGTTCAGCGCGACGCCGAGGATGGCGGGCTCGTCCGGCGGCTTGCCCGTATATGTAGAGTGGTAGATCGGCTTTTCCCGGAACGTCATTCTCTCGACCGTGAATACCGGGAAATCGTCAACTTCGTTGTAGTAACCGGTGTGGTCGCCAAAGGGCCCTTCGGGCGCCATGTCATCCGGATGAATCACGCCTTCCAGCACGATCTCGGCCGAGGCGGGAATCTCCAGGTCGTTGCCGATGCACTTGGCCAGTTCGGTTTTCGAGCCGCGCAGCAGGCCGGCGAAAGCATATTCGCTGAGGGCGTCCGGCACCGGCGTGACCGCGCCGAGAATCGTGGCCGGATCGGCACCGAGCGCCACGGAGATCGGGAAAGGCTTGCCGGGATGGGCCTGTTGCCATTCACGGAAATCCAGCGCACCCCCGCGGTGCGACAGCCAGCGCATGATCAGGCGGTTCTTGCCGATGACCTGCTGGCGATAGATACCCAGGTTCTGGCGCTCCTTGTGCGGACCCTTCGTCACGACCAGGCCCCAGGTTATCAAGGGTCCGGCATCTCCCGGCCAGCAGGTCTGCACGGGCAGCCTGCCGAGGTCGACATCATCACCTTCGAGCACCACGGCCTGGCAGGCCGGTTTCTTCACCCGCTTCGGCGCCATATCCATGACTTTCTTGTAACGCGGCAGCAATTCGATCGCGTCGCGGAAGCCCTTGGGCGGCTCGGGCTCCTTGAGGAAGGCCAGCAATTCGCCGATGTCCCGCAGGGCGGCGACACTGTCCGCGCCCATGCCGAGCGCCACGCGTTCCGGCGTGCCGAACAGGTTTCCCAGCACGGGAATGTCGCTGACCTCGCCAGCGACGGTCGGCTTTTCAAACAGCACGGCAGGACCGCCCGCCTTCAACAACCGGTCGCAGATTTCCGTCATCTCCAGCTCGGTCGCTACCGGAGTATTGATGCGACGCAACTCGCCGCGCGACTCCAGCAGCTCGATGAATTCGCGCAAATCACGGTATTTCATGGGCAGATTGCTCTTCCGGGGACTGTCAGTGGCGACGTTCGTCACTATAATGGCCTGAAGGAATAACACCAAACCAGGAGCACATCGTGGCCTTTGCCAATCCAGACTCGGAAACCATCAGGACGATTCTCTCCGACGCAACCAACATTGCCGTGGTCGGATTGAGCTCCAAGCCGGAGCGAGACAGCCATGGCGTGGCCAAGGCCTTGCAACAGTTCGGCTACCACATCATTCCGGTCCGTCCGGGTGTCGACAAGATTCTCGGCGAAGTCGCGTTTCCGGACCTTCAGTCGCTGCCGGAAGTGCCGGACATTGTCGATGTCTTCCGCAATCCCACTGCCATTCCCGGCATTGTCGATGACTGCATCGAAATCGGCGCCAAGGTGCTGTGGCTGCAGGAAGGTGTGGTCGACGAGGAGTCGGCGCTGCGCGCCCAGGAGCACGGCATCACGGTGGTGATGGACAAGTGCATGTTCAAGGAATGGGTCGCGTTGAAAGGTGGCGCCACTCCGTGAGCCCTTGCTGAACACACGCTGATGCTGCGACGCTTCCGCAAGAAACTTCCGCATATCTCCCGCGACCAGGGCTTCGAGCTGCTGCTCGAGTTCATCGCGATCGTGATCGGCGTGATGATTGCACTGGCCGTGGATGAATGGCGGGAAGAACGCGAAATCGCGGAAAGCAACGACATCGCCATCGCGCGTCTCAACGAGGAAGTTCGACAGAATCACGAAGAGCTTCTCGAGAGCCTGCAGATCGTCAGCCGACGCTTCGAAGCACTGGCCGGCCTGAGGGTAACGGCAGACTCGCCGTTCCGGGAGCATTTCCGGGATTTCGGCGGCTTCGATTTCCCGGACCTCAACGACTCGGTCTGGCAGCGCCTCCTGAACGATCGCTGGGCGAATCGCATTTCGGCCAGTTACGTCGACGAGGCGGCACTGCTTTACCATCGCATCGGCCAGCTGCGGGAGCTCGAAAAGGAAATGAACCACCATACCTTCGGTGAAAGTTTCCACGACGCTGCCAGCGTCGAAATGGCGCACAGCATCTCCCGCGAACTGATGTTGAAACAGATCGTGCTGATGCGCGAGGCAGTCGCCATGCATGAGGTCTTCATGGAGCGCAACATTCCGGCGGAGCCCGACCGATGACACTTCATTTCACCAAGATGCACGGTGCCGGCAACGATTTCGTGGTGATCGATGGCAATGCCGAGCAATTCGAGCCGGAAACGGCTCGCATCCAGGCGCTGGCAGATCGCCACACCGGGGTCGGCTTCGACCAGTTGCTGCTGGTGGAACCTGCCGATTCCGCGCGCGCCGATTTCCGCTACCGCATCTTCAATGCCAACGGCTCCGAAGTGGAGCAGTGCGGCAATGGTGTGCGCTGCGTGGCGCGCTTCCTGCATGACAAGGGCCTGGTCGATCGCAGCTCGCTGGTGCTGGAGTCGCTGGCTGGCGACATGGAAGTCGAGCTGCTGGAGGACAGCATGGTGCGCGTCAACATGGGTGTGCCGAAGCTGGACCCGGTCGATGTTCCGCTGGCTGCCAGCGACCGCAGCCTTACCTATCACCTGTCGCTGGAAGGGCAGGAGATCGAATTCGGCGCTGTCTCCATGGGCAACCCTCATGCCGTGCTGGAAGTGAGCGATGTCGCTGCCACGCCGGTGGAGGACATCGGCGAGATGCTGGAAAGCCATTCGATCTTCCCGCAGCGAGCGAACATCGGCTTCATGGAACGCCGTGCCAGCAACCACATCCTGTTGCGGGTGTTCGAGCGCGGGGTCGGCGAAACCGCTGCCTGCGGCAGCGGCGCCTGCGCGGCGGTTGTCTGGGGAATCCTCGCGCACGAACTCGACCAGCAAGTGCATGTCGACCTGCCCGGCGGCCACCTCGTGATAAGCTGGGCCGGTGAAGGCACACCGGTCTACATGACCGGCCCTGCCGTCACCGTCTACCACGGCAGCATCGACCAATGACCTCGCAGGAGAGAACATGAGCAGCGCCACCCGGACCGAGACCACGGACCTGACTGCCGAGGAAATCGTCGCGTTTCTCGACACCCATCCTGAATTTCTCGAGCAGCATCCCGAGCTGGTGGCCAAGCTGGTCATTCCACACCAGGCCGGCAGCGCCGTGTCGCTGATCGAAAAGCAGGTCGAGATACTGCGCAACCAGAATCGCACCCTGGAGCGCAAGCTGATCGACCTGATCGAAGTGGCTCGCGCCAATGATGCGGCTGTCGAGCGCATTCACCAGCTGATGCTGAGCCTGATGGACGCCAACGACCTGCCCGACCTGCTGCACAACATGCAGGATCGCTTGCGCCACCGCTTCGGTGCCGATGCCGTGACGTTGCTGATGTTCCGGGGCGACCCGGACAAGGTCGAGTTCGGCCCCGTGCGACGCGTCGATTTCGATTCCATGCAGCAGGAATTCCAGCAGGTCTTCACCACGGGCAAACCGGTGGTCGGACGCCTGCGTCCGCAGCAGCTGGAGATCCTGTTCGGCGATGCCGCGGGCAGCATCGGCTCCAGCGCGCTGCTGCCACTGGGGACCCGCGGCAGCCTGGGCCTGCTCGGAATCGGCGCCGAAAGCGAGGACCAGTTCGGCCCGACCCTGGGAACCACCTTCCTCGAGCGCATTGCCGAGCTGCTGACCGCCGCGCTGCGCCGCCATGTCGACAGCGTCCAGGAGCCCTGAGCCGCTCGCCATGCGCGCCGCTGCCGACTCTTCCACGGACCCCTGGATCGACAAGTACCTCGGCCACCTTTCCAGCGAACGCCGCCTGTCACCGCACACGGCAAGCAACTACCGCCGTGACCTGGTGGCCCTGCTCGATTTCTGCGAAACAAATGGCATTGGCCGGTGGCAGGATGTCACCCACCCCGACATGCGCCGCTTTGCGGCAAACGCCCATCGCAACGGCCTCGGCTCCGCCAGCATTGCGCGGCGCCTGTCCGCGGTTCGCGGCTTTTTCCGTTTCCTCGCCCGCGAGGGCGAGGTCAGTGCCAATCCCGCCGAGGATGTTACCCCGCCCAAGGGCGCCAGGAGGCTGCCGACCACGCTGGATGCGGACCAGGTCGCGCGCCTGCTTGACCTGCCTGGCGACGCGGCAATCGATGCACGCGACCGGGCCATGCTGGAACTTTTCTATTCGTCGGGCCTGCGCCTGGCAGAGCTGTGCAGCCTCGACTTGCTGGATGTGGCCTCGATCAATGACGCGCAACTGGAAGTGACCGGCAAGGGCTCGAAGACCCGCATCGTCCCGGTAGGCCGCTATGCCCGGCAGGCTATAAAGGACTGGTTGAAACGCCGCGGCGAAATGGCGGCAGAGAACGAGGCGGCCTTGTTCGTGGGCACGCGTGGCAAACGCATCAGTCCGCGCTCGGTGCAGGCCCGGCTGGAATTCCGTTCGCGCGAGCAATGCCTCGGGGTGCACGTGCATCCCCACATGCTGCGGCATTCCTTTGCCTCGCACCTGCTGGAATCTTCAGGCGACCTGCGCGCCGTGCAGGAATTGCTGGGTCATGCCGACATCTCAACCACCCAGGTCTACACGCATCTCGATTTCCAGCATCTTGCCAGTGTCTATGATGCCGCTCATCCGCGCGCGCGCCGCAGGTCCGGCGAGGACTGAGCGCTACTCTTCCCTGCCAAGCACCACGCCCCGGAATTTCGCCAGCTTGGCAAGCAGGCGATTCTGCGCGGCTTCCGGAATGCTGATGGCCGTCATCGCGAGCTGCGCATCTTCCACCATCGCATTGAAGTCGGTTTCCGTCAGGTTCATGCCCTCGTGAACCGTGCGCATGTCGTCGCCGGTGTAGGTGCACGGGCCACCCGCCAGCATGCACACCTGCTCGGCGATCTTCTGCTCCAGGCGGTCGAGATCCGTATCGGCAAAGTAGTGCGCGATGCGCGTATCCGAAATGAAACGGAACACCAGTTCGCCCGCCAGCAGGTCGATGCCCTGCTGCTGTCCAAGCGCCTGGTAAAGGCTGTCGTCTTTTGCAGCCAGCTCGGCCGTGGTGGGCGCCGGAGTTGCACAGGCAGCCAGCAGTATCGGCGCTATCAGCAGGATCAGGAGACGTTGCATGGGGCACTCCTCGCTTGTCGCAATGGTCGGCGGGGGTCAGAAGCTCGCCTGGGCGGAAAAATAGAAGCCGGTCTGTTCGCGCAGGCCGCCGATGGTGCCGAGGTCGACCCAGGCGGCGGTCAGTGCCAGCGACTTGCTCGGGAACCAGGCAATGAACACGTCCTTCCAGGCGGTTTCTTCGATCGCGTCGATATTGTCCGGCTTGTCACGGTACTCGAAGCCGATGGCCGTCTTGCGGTCCAGGAACATCGCGACACTGACCTCGGGCAGGATCTCGCGATCACTGCTGTTGCCGCCATGGCCCAGCAGGCCAAGCTCGTTGCCCGAGGTCGAGCGCAGGGTGGCATTGACCAGCAGGTTTCGACCACCTGCCGCTCCCAGCCATAGCTTGCTCCAGGCCAGGTAGACATCCGTGCCGCTCTTGTCGACCGGTGCCAGCAGTTGTGGAATCGTCGCGTCATCCAGCGACTTGCGTTGCACGCCCAGCGCGAACTGACCTTCGGGTGAATAGACCAGGTCGCCATGAAGCCGCGCCTTCATGCCAAGCACTTCGTTCTTCAGCGTTGCATCGGGTGCCGCCAATGCCAGCCCGAGCGCACCGAGATCCAGTCGCTGCTCGGCATAGGAAATCTCGAAGCGATTGCGAAATCCCGCGCTCACGCCGATCACGTCCACCTGGTAGTCGCCGACATTGACGTATGAGAATGCCGCCGTACCGCCATTGCCCTCGTCGCTGCCGTAACCGGAAATCACCGCCCACGGCACGATGCCGCCACCCGCGCTGCCTTCCAGCGAGGTGATGCCGCCGGTGGCCAGCAGGCGACCATCATCGGCAGTCGCTGCGCCGGGCAGCAGGGCGAGGCACAACAGCAGGCTTCGGCATTTCATCATTCGGCTTCCTTTCGCATGGCGACCTGGTAGGTCGAGTCGTGCAGCCATTCGGCAAACTTCTGCGCCGGCAAGGGCTTGGCGATCAAGTAGCCCTGGGCATGGTCACAACCATAGTCGCTCAGCAGCTGGCGGGCCGCTTCGTTTTCGACGCCTTCGGCGATCACGCTCAATCCCATGTTGTGTGCGAGCTCGATGGTCGAGCGGACGATGATCGCATCTTCCGAATCCGCGTCGAGCTGCATCACGAAGGACTTGTCGATCTTCAGCTCGTGTACCGGCAGGCGCTTGAGCTGTGCCAGCGAAGAGTAGCCGGTGCCGAAATCGTCGATCGACAGCTGGATGCCGGCAGCATTCAGCTTGTCCAGCATCCTGATGGCGGACTCTGCATCGCGCATGACCGCACTTTCCGTCACTTCCAGTACCAGGCGCTCGGCCGACACGTCGAATTCCTGCAACAGCTCGGTGACCCTTTCGGGCAGCGATGCGTCTTCGAGATCCATTGCGGAGATGTTGATCGACACCGACAGGTCGAGCCCGTCGTCCAGCCAGTGGCGCAATTGCTGCAGGGCCGCGCGCAGTACCCAGTTGGTTACCACGCCGATGTTGCCAGACTGCTCTGCCAGGGTGATGAACTGATCGGGCGGCATGAAGCCGTGCTCGGGATGGTCCCAGCGAATCAGGGCCTCTGCCTGCGTGATTTCGTTGCGCCGCAGGTCGAGCTTGGGCTGGTAGAACATCCGGAACTGGCCACGCGTGGCCGCCACCCGCAGGTCACCGATCAAGCGCAGGCGCATCAGGTGACTTTCATCACGGCCACTGCGATACAGGAGCGTCGCATTGTGCGACTGCTTGGCGTCGTACATGGCGATATCGGCGCGCCGCATGAGCTGCTCCGGGTCGCGACCGTGGTCGGGAATCAGGACGACACCGGCGCTCGCGATGACGTGCAGGTTCGATTCGCCGATCAGCATCGGCCGGCGCAGTGCTTCCACCACGTCCTCGGCCTTCGCCATGGCGGCTTCCGGTTCGACATCTTCCAGCACCACCATGAACTCGTCGCCACCCAGGCGTGCAACCGTGTCGACACCGCGCACGGCATCCAGCAGTCGGTCGGACACGGCCTGCAGCACTTCGTCACCCAGCTGGTGGCCGAGCGCGTCATTGATTTCCTTGAAGCGGTCGAGATCGAGCATGACCAGCGCCGCAGGACGGCCCGTGCGTTCGGCGCGAGTGATGGCCTGGCGCAGGCGATCCTGTGCCAGGACACGATTCGGCAGGCGCGTCAGGTCATCGTGATGGGCCTGGAAAACAATGCGCTCCTCGCGTTCGGCAATGCCTTCCTGCATGGCATTGAACGCCTCGTTCAGCTGGCCGATCTCGTCATTGCGGTTCAGGGACAGCGATACGGAGTAATCGCCGCGGGCAATCTTCTGGGCGCGGGCGACCAGCTCGCGCACGGGCTGGGTCACGCCGGAGGCGATGAACAGGGCCACCAGCAGCGCCAGGAACAGGGCGAAGCCCGCGATCGCGAGCAACTGGATTTCCAGCTCGCGATAGGACGCGAGTGCTGCCGTCAGGGACAGCTGCAGGATGGCGTGCAGTTCCGGCCCGGCGACCTGGTCCAGCATGACCTGCAGCGTGAGAAATTCAGCAGTGTCGAGCTGCAGGTTGCGAACGCCCGTGTCTGCGTCCAGGCCGCCAACAAGCCGCTCGGCAAGGGCCGCGCGCGTCATGCGGTCCAGCGAGCTGCCAATGATTTCCTGCTCGCTGGCAATGCTGATCTCGGCGCCCGTCAGGGTGGCCAGGGAGCCCAACAATTCGTCGTCCAGCCGGAAGCCAAGTGCAATCCAGCCAATTCGCAGCGGTGCACGAACCGGGGCGACGACCAGCTGGTAGCTGTCGCCGTCGAGCGTGACGATTGCCGCTGCACTGCCTTCTTCTGCCGCGCGGTCCAGCAGGTCGGCATGCGGAAAGGCGATGCCCTCGGCAAGGCCGGTATCGATGCTGGCCCGGATGTCGCCTGAAGTCGTCAGGACCAGGCCGGTGTCGGCCTCGATGCGGCTGGACGTGTTGAGCAAGGCCGAACGGATGGTCGCGGCATCAGCCGACGCCACGGCTTCGCGGAAACCGAAGTCATCCGCCAGCACCGCGACACTGTTGCGCAACTGGTTGCCACGCACGGCCAGCAACTGCTCGAAAACGCCGGCCGCCGTGCGCAACTCGTTGGCCGTGGTCGCCGCCACGTTGGCTCGCGTTGCCAGAGACACGGCGACGAAGCTGACCACCAGCGACGCCGCCACCAGGCCGATCAGACCGGCCGTCAACTTGGCCTGGAAGGACTTGAACATCAGCGACCACGCCTCCGTCGGGTTTCACGCTGCTCCTCGAGCGCGGGCGGCTCGCGCCGCAACTCGGGGCCGAGTTCCAGGGTCAGGACCTGCTCGACATCGCCTTGCACGCTTATCGCCATCCCTGCCAGTTCGGTGGAACCGAATCGCGGATGCCAGGTGCGCACGCGGGCCTCTCCATCCGGCAGGTCGCGGAACATCACCTGGCCGGCTGCATCCGATATCGCCTGACGGTCGGCGCTGCTGACCACGATGAAGCCGAGCATCCAGTCATGGATGTTGCAACCGAGCGTGACAATTCCCTCGCGGGGAAAATCCAGCGGCTCGGTGGGCGTGCCGCTGTAGAGCTTCAGCTCGAGCGGCCGCGCCTCGGAAAAGGAGTAGACGTGGTGACGGATGTTGTCGGAGTTCGGAAAACTGACCTCGGCACCCGGACGTATCGCCAGCACGTAGGGCAGGAACTGGCGATCCCGCTGATCCATGACGGCCGGTACCGGGGATGGCGGTGCATCCAGGCCGTCCATGTCCAGCAGCACCGCGGCGTGCTCGATCGGCGCACCGTCCTGGTCGACCAGCGTGATTTTCAGTTCGCCGGCATGGCCGGGGAACGCGGCGCCGCCGCAGGCCAGCAGGCAGGCAAGCATCAGTCTGGCTGTCGGGACATGGCGTCGCATGCTGTCTCCGTTCGTACTTGCTGTCGTATGGCACCGACTGACGGGCGGGTGTGGACGTCAGGCATGATACCAGCAGACGAGCTGTACTACCCTTGTTGGACGGGTACCGGCCCTTGATATTGGCAAGCGCCGCCCTCATCAAGGACGTTCGCAGGCATCCAGTCACTCGACCGCTTCCAGGGGGAGCAGGCATATGCAGCAATTCGACGGCACCACCATCTGCTCCGTTCGCCGTGGCGATTCGGTCGCCATGGCCGGTGATGGCCAGGTCTCGCTGGGCAACACCATCATGAAGGGCAATGCCCGCAAGGTGCGTCGCCTGTATGACGGCAAGGTACTGGCCGGCTTTGCCGGCGGCACGGCCGATGCCTTTACCCTGTTCGAGCGCTTCGAAGAGAAGCTCGCCCAGCACAGCGGCAACCTGACGCGCGCGGCCGTGGAAATCGCCAAGGACTGGCGGGGCGACAAGGTCCTGCGCCGCCTCGAGGCCTTGCTCTGCGTCGCCGACAAGGACACCTCGCTGATCATCTCCGGCAATGGCGATGTCATCGAGCCGGAGAACGGCCTGATGGCCATCGGCTCCGGCGGGCCATTTGCGCAGTCCGCAGCGTTTGCGCTGCTGGACAACACCGAGCTTTCGCCGGCCGAAGTCTGCGAGAAGGCGCTGAACATCGCCGCTGACATCTGCGTCTACACCAATCACAACATCACGCTGGAAACGCTTTGAGCGCCAGCCCGTACCGGGAATCGACATGTCAGAAATGACACCGAGAGAAATCGTCCAGGAACTCGACAAGCACATTGTCGGCCAGAATGCCGCCAAGCGCGCCGTAGCCATTGCGCTCCGCAATCGCTGGCGACGCATGCAGATCGACGAACCGCTGCGCGGCGAAATCACGCCGAAGAACATCCTCATGATCGGCCCGACCGGTGTTGGCAAGACCGAGATCGCCCGCCGGCTGGCCAGGCTGGCGCGTGCACCGTTCATCAAGGTGGAGGCCACCAAGTTCACCGAAGTGGGCTACGTCGGCCGCGAAGTGGATTCCATCATCAAGGACCTGGCCGACATGGCGATAAAGATGGTCCGCGAGGAAGCCACGCACAAGGTGCGGCATCGGGCCGAGGAAGCGGCGGAGAACCGCGTGCTCGACGCCCTGCTGCCGCGCCCGCGCAACGTCGGCTTTGCCAACGAACCCGCCGAACCGGAGCCGGATCGCTCCGAAACGCGCAGGAAGTTCCGCGAGAAGCTCCGCAATGGCGAGCTGGATGATCGCGAGATCGAGGTGGACGTGTCGCAATCGCTGGGCGTCGAGATCATGGCCCCTCCCGGCATGGAAGAAATGACCTCGCAGCTGCAGAACATGTTCCAGAATCTAGGCCAGCAGCGTTCGCACAAGCGCAGCGTCAAGGTGAAGGACGCGCTGAAGCTGCTGGCCGATGAAGAAGCGCAGAAAATGGTCAACGAGGACGAGATCCGCCAGGAAGCGCTGGAAGCCGTCGAGCAGAACGGCATCGTCTTCATCGACGAAATCGACAAGGTTGCCAAGCGGGCCGAGCATGGCGGCGCCGACGTGTCACGCGAAGGCGTGCAGCGCGACCTGCTGCCATTGGTCGAGGGCAGCACGGTATCGACGCGTTACGGCATGGTGCGCACCGATCACATCCTGTTCATTGCCTCGGGCGCCTTCCACGTCGCCAAGCCATCCGACCTCATTCCCGAGCTGCAGGGTCGCCTGCCGATCCGGGTCGAGCTGGATGCGCTCAAGACCGAGGAATTCGTTCGCATCCTGACCGAGCCGGATGCGTCGCTGACACGCCAGTACGCCGCCTTGCTGGAAACCGAGGGCGTTATGGTCGAGTTCGCCGAATCCGGCATCCATCGCATTGCCGAGGTGTCGTGGCAGGTCAACGAGCGCACCGAGAACATCGGCGCACGCCGCCTGCACACGGTGATGGAACGGCTGATGGAAGAAGTCTCCTACGCCGCTGCCGATCGTGCCGACAAGAAGATCGTGGTCGACGCCGATTACGTCGACGCGCAACTTGGCAACCTGGTGCAGAACGAAGACCTGAGCCGCTACATCCTCTGATGGCAACGAGCGCCCCCACCGAGCTCAAGCTGCGACGCCAGTCGCGGCAGCTGGCTGTCAGCTTTGCGGACGGACGGCACTACGAGCTGCCCTTCGAATACCTCAGGGTGTTCTCACCCTCGGCCGAGGTGCGCGGCCATGGCGGCGAAGCCTATGGCCTGCCGAAGGTGCTGGTGATCGAAAAGGAAAACGTCGACATCACGCGCATCGAGCCGGTCGGCAACTATGCCGTGCGGCTGGTATTCGATGATGGCCATGACTCCGGCCTCTACACCTGGCAGATGCT